>DASZKQ010000450.1:0-2603 GCA_035552835.1 Mycobacterium sp.
GGTTCCGGTTACCCGCCAGGCCGCCACCAAGCACCTGGAACTGCTGGAGGCCGCGGGGCTGGTCAGCAGCAGCCGGCGCGGCCGGCAACGGATCTGGACCGTGCAGACTCAGCCGCTGGCCCAGGCCAGCGACTTCCTCAATCAGCTGTCCCGTCGCTGGGACGCCGCCCTCGACCGGCTGCGGGCCTACGTCGAGGACTGACCGGAGCCGGAGCACTGTCGGCGTCCTCCGATAGCCTGCCAAAGTGAGCTCAGCAGAGGCTGACGCGCAAGCGCCGGAAGTCCGCCGACTTTGGCGCGAACTGGCCGACGAGGTGCGCGAACACCAGTTCCGCTATTACGTGCGCGACGCGCCGATCATCTCCGACGCGGACTTTGACCACCTGCTGCGTCGGCTCGCCGCCCTCGAGGAGGAGCATCCCGAGCTGCGCACGCCCGACTCACCGACCCAACTGGTCGGCGGCGCCGACTTCGCCACCGATTTCACCTCGGCCGGGCACTTGGAGCGGATGCTGTCGCTGGACAACGTGTTCAGCACCGACGAGTTCGACGTGTGGGCGGCGCGCATCCACGCGGAGGTCGGTAACGATGTGCCGTTTCTGTGCGAGCTCAAGATCGACGGTGTCGCACTGGCTTTGGTGTACCGGGACGGACGGTTGGTGCGGGCCGCAACCCGCGGCGACGGCCGCACCGGCGAGGACGTCACGCTCAACGCGCGCACCATCGACGACGTCCCCGTGCGGCTCACCGCCAGCGACGACTACCCGGTACCCGACGTGCTCGAGGTGCGCGGTGAAGTGTTCTTCCGGGTCGCCGATTTCGAAGCCCTCAATGCCGCACTGGTCGAAGACGGCAAGGCGCCGTTCGCCAACCCACGCAACAGTGCGGCGGGATCGCTTCGGCAGAAGGATCCGGCCGTCACCGCGCGCCGCAAGCTGCGGATGATCTGCCACGGGTTGGGACATATCGAGGGATTTCGGCCGCCCACCCTGCACGACGCATATCTGGCACTGGGTGCCTGGGGCCTACCCGTCTCCGAAGACACCACGCGGGTGGAGAACGCTGCCGGCGCTCTCCACCGCATTGCCTACTGGGGTGAACACCGCCACGATGTGGACCACGAAATCGACGGCGTCGTCGTCAAAGTCGACGATGTGGCGCTGCAGCGCAGGCTGGGCTCCACCTCGCGGGCACCGCGGTGGGCAATCGCCTACAAGTACCCGCCGCAGGAGGTACAGACCAAGCTGCTCGACATCCGGGTGAACGTCGGGCGCACCGGGCGGGTCACGCCATTCGCGTTCATGACACCGGTCACCGTTGCGGGATCGACAGTGGGGCTGGCCACTTTGCACAACGCTGCTGAGGTCAAGCGCAAGGGTGTGTTGATCGGTGACACGGTGGTGATCCGCAAGGCCGGCGACGTGATCCCCGAAGTGCTGGGCCCCGTCGTCGACCTGCGCGACGGCTCCGAGCGCGAATTCGTTATGCCCACAACGTGTCCCGAATGCGGAACTCCGCTGGCACCGGCCAAGGAGGGCGACGCTGACATCCGCTGCCCTAACGCGCAGGCCTGCCCGGCGCAATTGCGTGAGCGGGTGTTTCATGTCGCCGGTCGCGGTGCTTTCGACATCGAAGGACTCGGCTATGAGGCGGCCATCGCGCTGCTGAAAGCCGAAGTGATCGGCGATGAGGGTGACCTGTTCGGCCTCACCGAAGACGACCTGTTGCGCACCGAATTGTTCACCACCAAAAGCGGCGCGTTGTCGGCCAACGGCAAGCGGCTGCTGGCCAACCTGGACCAGGCCAAGAAGCAGCCGCTGTGGCGGGTGCTGGTGGCGTTGTCGATTCGCCACGTCGGCCCGACCGCTGCCCGCGCGCTAGCGACCGAGTTCGGCAGCCTGGATGCGATCACGTCGGCCTCGACCGAGCAGCTGGCCGCGGTGGAGGGTGTTGGCCCGACCATCGCCGCCGCGGTGACCGAGTGGTTCACCGTGGACTGGCATCGGGCCATCGTCGACAAATGGCGCTCGGCCGGCGTGCGGATGGCCGACGAGCGCGACGCCAGCGTGCCGCGGACGCTGGAGGGATTGACGATCGTGGTGACCGGCTCGCTGACCGGCTTCTCCCGCGATGACGCCAAGGAGGCCATTGTGGGGCGGGGCGGCAAGGCCGCCGCTTCGGTGTCAAAGAAGACCGCCTACGTCGTGGCCGGCGATTCACCGGGATCGAAATACGACAAGGCCGTTGAGCTCGGCGTGCCCATCCTCGACGAGGACGGATTTCGAAAGCTGTTGGCCCAGGGGCCATCCGGCAGTTCAGCTGAAGAATGACGACCCAAGGAGTACTAGGGTGGACGATCGGCCGGGGACATCGCGGCGATCTGGGTATCGGATAACACGATCACATCTGATCAATACCCCGTTTTTCGGCGCGCTCAATGCAACAGGGTCCCGACGATCCCTGCCAGGTAGCCCAGCCGCGCCACCTCTGATGGCCGGAATGCCGGGCCGCCCGGCCGACCCAGCATCACCGCGGTGTCGGGCGCACCCAACGGCGCGGCGATCAGCGTGGTGTCCAGCTCGCGCCACACCTGCGGCACCCAA
>DASZKQ010000451.1:0-2935 GCA_035552835.1 Mycobacterium sp.
CCGGTGCTCGGGTGGCGTTTCTGATCCGATTCGGCACCGGCGTGCTTCCAGAACCGAAGACGGTGATCCAGGCCGGCGACCAGATCTATATCGCCGCCATTTCCGGCCGCGTGGCAGAGGCATTGGCCATCGCGGCGTTGCCACCCAGCGAGGACCTCGAGCCATGAAGGGCGCCGACCACGAAGTCGCCGCTGCAGCCGGAGTGGTGGGGGTACCACCCGCTTGCGGGGGAGAGTGGCGCAGATGAAGGTAGCTATCGCTGGAGCCGGCGCGGTGGGCCGCTCGGTCGCCCGCGAACTGCTGGAAAACGGTCACGACGTGTCGCTGATCGAGCGCAACCCCGAGCACATCGACGTCGACGCCATCAAGGGCGCGCACTGGCGGCTCGGCGACGCCTGCGAGATGAGCGTGCTGCAGTCGATAGGCCTGGAGGATTTCGACGTCGTGGTGTCCGCCACCGGCGACGATAAAGCGAACGTCGTGCTCAGCTTGCTGGCCAAAACCGAATTCGCGGTGCCCCGGGTCGTAGCCCGGGTCAACGATCCCCGCAACGAGTGGCTGTTCAACGATGCGTGGGGCGTGGATGTGGCGGTGTCCACCCCGCGGATGCTGGCTTCCTTGATCGAGGAGGCCGTCGCGGTCGGAGACCTGGTGCGGCTGATGGAGTTCCGGAGCGGTCAGGCCAATCTCGTCGAGATCACGCTGCCCGACGACACCCCGTGGGGCGGCAAGCCGGTGCGGAAGTTGCAGCTGCCGCGCGACGCCGCGCTGGTGACGATCCTGCGTGGGCCCAGGGTCATCGTGCCGCAGGACGATGAGCCGGTGGAAGGTGGCGACGAGTTGCTGTTTGTGGCCGTCACCGAGGTGGAGAAGGAGTTGCGTCAGCTGTTGCTGCCGCCGCACTGACAGTGCTCTCCGCCAGGGCGCGCTGCGCCCCCTTGATCGCCAGGTAGGTCACCACCGCCGACGCTGCCGTCAGCGGCCAGCCCATCGCGATCCGTGCTACCACGAGCCAGCCGGTGTGGTCGGATTGATAGAGCAAGTGCTGCACCACGAAGCGGGCGCCGAAGACCAGCACCCAGGTGAGCGTGGCGACATCGAAGGCGTAGACGGCACGGCGTACGTCGCGCCAAGCTCGATCGTGACCACCCAGCCAGCTCCAGATGTAGCCGACAACCGGCCGGCGGATCAGGATGGAAACCACGAACACCGCCGCCCAGAACAGGGACGTCCAGATGCCCAGCAGGAAATATCCTTTGGACTGCCCCAGCAGGTAGGCGATCACTGCGCAGACCGCGACGCCGATCAGTCCCGACACCGCCGGTTGCGCGGACTCGCGCCGGAAAAGCCGCCACAGCAGGATGAGCGTGGCAATGCCGAGGGCGGCGCCGACCGCCGCCGATAAGCCCAGCAGCCTCGAGGTCCCAACGAACACCAAGACGGGCAGCGAAGAGTAGATCATTCCCGGAACGCCGCCCAGCTGTGCCATCACCCGCTCGGCTGGGGTGGAGTTTGCCGCTGCTTCGCTGTCAGCGGCCGGAGTCACGTCGCTGGCTTCTGTCGCACCATTCACCGGCGGCTTCACCGCTGAATTTCGTAGTGCGGGTTGTAAATCGCCTTGGCGCCGTTGTCCAGCTTGCCCAGCCGACCCCGCACACGCAGCGTGCGGCCCGAGTCGATTCCGGGAATTCGCCGTTGTCCCAACCACACCAGGGTCACGGTATCGGTGCCGTCGAACAGCTCGGCGCGAACCCCGTCGGCGCAACCCTTGGCGTTGGTTTCCACGCAGCGCAGTGTGCCGACCATCGTGACCTCCTGGCCTCGCTCGCAGTCGATGGCGCGCTGAGCGCCGGTATTGACCGCCTCGTCGGACAACTCCTCGGCGTCGCGCTGCTCGGGGTCCTCCGTCAACCGACGAGTCAGCCGGCGCAGATAACTTTCCGCCGCCATGGCCTCTCCTGACCGTGCTGTAGGTCCATAATCTTCCACGGGTTGGAAGCCGATCCTCTCACGCCAACGGACACCGTAGACCGGTTAGTTCCCGTCTCATGCGGATACCCCTGGGCGGCCGGGCAGTATCGAGGTGTGGCCATCGACCTGAGCGGGGTGACGACCGTCATGCTGGCGGGAACAGGGTCCGACGACGACTACGTCACCCGAGCATTCGCGGGACCGCTGTGCGACGCCGGCGCGCGCGTCCTGGCACCGCCGCCGCAGCCGAAACGCTTGATCGACGGCTACCTGAGAGCCTTGGACGACGCCGCGCGCCGTGGTCCGATCGCCGTCGGCGGCGTTTCGATCGGTGCCGCGGTGGCCGCCGCCTGGGCGCTACAGCATCCCGACCGGGCGGTGGCCGTGTTGGCCGCGTTGCCGGCGTGGACCGGTCCGCCGGGCGATGCTCCCGCCGCCATCGCAGCACGGCACTCGGCGCAGCAGTTGCGCCACGAGGGTCTGGCCGCGACGACGGCGCAGTTGCGAGCCTCTAGCCCGCCCTGGCTAGCCGAGGAGCTGAGTCGGTCGTGGCGGAGCCAGTGGCCGCAACTACCCGACGCCATGGAAGAAGCAGCGACCTACGTTGCGCCCACCCACGCGCAGCTGCAGCAGCTGACGGTGCCGATGGGCGTCGCCGCCGCCACCGACGACCCCATTCACCCGCTTGAAATCGGGCAGGAATGGGCGACCGCCGCGCCACACGCTGCGTTGCGCACGGTAACGCTGGATCAGATCGGCGCCGATCCCGCGGCCCTGGGCGCCGCCTGCCTGGCGGCGCTGGCAGCTCTCTAGCCCAGCTGTCAGCCCTAATTGCCCGCTTTGCCCCCTCGCCGCTACGCGGCTGGGGGTGCCCCCACCTCGGACCCTGTACCGGCCCGCATCGTCAGCGGGCGCCGCCGGTGGTGCTGCTGCGCAGCTGCTGCATCGCCGACCCGCCGGCACT
>DASZKQ010000452.1:0-7370 GCA_035552835.1 Mycobacterium sp.
CGAACTGCACGGCCCACTTCGTCGGCGTGAACGTCAACAGCAGCAGGCCGACCGCGGTGGTGCCGATCAACCGCCACGCCGGGCCGCTCGCCAACCCCGGCACCCCGCCGCGCCGCAGCAGCACGACCAGCATTCCGAACAAGCACAAGAACAGCACCAGCACCGCGAATCGCCGCGCCATCGACCCGTCGGGGTTGGACTCCACCGTGAGGAAGTAGTAGCGCAGCCAATCCTGATACCACGCGATCGTCGGGCCGACCTTGTACTTGATGCGTGCCGACTCGGCGACCGTGGCCAGCGTCTCGCTGCGGAACACCACCACGGCGATCAGCGACAACGACGCCGCCAGCACCGCCAGCGGGGCAAGTAAGCCGTCGGTATCCGCGCGCCGCCGGATCGTCCGGGCGATGGCCCGGGCCCCGGTCAGCAGCGCGGCGACGGCGATCAACCCCTGGGGCGCCAGCGTCGCGGTAAGCGTCGCCACCACGATCGCCACCGCGGCAGGAGCCACTCCCCGCACCGCGATCGCGCGTTCCACGAGCACCCAGGTGACGAGCACCCCCAGTGCGATCAGCGGCTCCGGCCGCAGCCCGTTGTTGAACGGCAGCCAGGCGGCCAGGAACACCGCGCCCGCGGTCAACACCGCCACCCGGTTTGATCCCAGGCCGCCCCTTCCGGGTCCCAGCCGTCGCAGCATCCAATGGCCGATGATGAGCCAGCACCCGATCCCGGCCAGCGTGGCGGGGATCCGCATCCATACGCCGGCCGTGCTCACCGACGCAAATTTGGACAGGACCGCGAGATACCAGTCGAACGGCGCATCGGTCGTCCCGAAATACCGGTAGTAGTTGGCGACGTAGCCGGCCTTCGGTGCGACCCGGGCGATGGTCAGGTTGTAGCCGTCGTCCGACGAGGTGGCGCCGATGACGTGCCATCCCAGTAGCGTTCCGATCACCGCGGCGTCGGCAAGCCAAGTCGCGATCCCGACGCGCGACCACCTACCTGAGTGCTCACGCGGTCGGTACCGGGACAGCCAGCCGATCGGCGAGCGCCAGTTGATGAGCGTGTCGGTGCCGCGACTGCGTCGATCCAAGGCCGCCATCGCGAGGATGGCGACCAGGACCGCCAGCCCACCGACGACCATCACGACCTTCTTGAGGGCCGTGGGCGCCGTGATGAACCGGGTGTCGATGTCGACGCGCGCCGACAACCCGGGCTGTGCGGGCACCTTCAGATCGGTGAAGATCCCGCCGACCTGAGGTTTCTTCTCGGATGGCAGTGTCCCGGCGGCTCTGGGTATGCCGACGAAGTCCGCGTGCGCGCCGCCGGCGTCGGCCCAGACGTGTAGCACGCTGCACGCACCCGCGGCGACCGCCGAACGCTGCGCCGCCGCGGCCACGGTGTCGCGGAAAGCGACGACGATCACGTCGTTGTCGGCACGCACGAAGAGACCGTTTTTGCCGGTGTCGACCCCGCCGGCCGGCAGGGTCGAGACCACCAATCCGCCGTTGGGAGGCAAGGTGGCCATCGCCGAGCAGGGGATCGAGATGTCCAGCGCGCGCGGCGCCCCGGACACCAGGGGGGCGGTGATCTGGGTGACGTGCCCATCCGCGGTGCCCTGGGGCCACAGGACGGTCGCCGTGGTCTGTTTCACCGGGAGCAATGGCACGGTCGCACACAGCAGCAGACCCGCGATTCCCCCGACGACGGCGATCAACCGTGGAATCCGGCGCGATCGCTGATTACCGTCTTGGGGCACGAGGCTCGATGGTAAGGGACGCCGCTTTGTGCGCTGAGCACGCAGGGCCGCGCAACCGGCCGCGGCCGCCGAAGATTCGCAACGACCTTTGGTTTAAAACCGCCGGCATTCGGGAACTGAAACCCCCATGCACTGGGCACCTAGGCAGAGGGGACCTGCGTGACCGCACCGATGAAGGACCGCCTCCAAGCGGACGCCGACATGGGCAATCGGGCGATGTCCGACGCGGATGCCAACAACCGCGCCGTTGCACGGGTGATCAGCCTGCTCAACGAGATCGTCGAAAAGGGCGCGTTACCCGCGCTCTGAATCAACGCCGGCCGCGTCGCGGCCGCTCGGGCTCGCGAGTCCATCCGTGATTTGCCACGCCCAACACACCACATAAACTGCTCGTCGCAGCACATGCGTTCAAAATGGTGACCTGAGGCCCTCGAAAGCGGCCCCGATCACCCGGGAGGCTGGCAGCGCGATGACGAACACGGGTCTCGGTTTTGGTGTGTTGGGCCCATTGCTGATGACGTCCTACGGGGTCCGGGTGCCGGTTGGCGCGCCGAAGCAACGAGCGGTGCTGGCCATGCTCTTGATCAACCGCAACCGGCCGGTGTCCGTGGAGTCGTTGATCAATGCGGTATGGGGCGAGGAGCCGGTGCCGGCCGCTCGCACCAGCATCCAGGCGCATGTGTCCAACCTGCGCCGACTGCTTCGCACCGCCGGTGTCGACCCGTACCAGGTGCTGGCCAGCGCGCCGCCGGGGTATCAACTCAGCGTGGCCGATGCCGACTGCGACCTCGGGCGTTTCGTCAGCACAAAGGCCGCAGCCACCCAGGCCGCCGCCGCGGGACGCTTCGAGGAGGCCAGCAGCCACCTCTCGTTGGCGCTGGCCGAATGGCGCGGGCCGGTGCTCGACGACCTGCGCGACTTCGTCTTCGTAGATGCCTTCGCCACCGCGCTGATGGAAGAAAAAGTGGCGGCCCACAGCGCGCGCGCCGAGGCCGAGATCGCGTGCGGACGCGCCGGTGCGGTCATCGGTGAGCTCGAGGTGCTCACCGCCGAACATCCCTACCGCGAACCGCTATGGGCACAGTTGATCACCGCCTACTACGTCACCGAGCGTCAGTCCGACGCGCTCGGCGCCTATCGACGGCTCAAGACGGCGCTGGCCGAGGGGCTCGGCATTGACCCCGGTCCTACGGTGAGCGCCCTGCACGAGCGGATCCTGCGCCAGGAGCCGTTGATCCCCAAGCAAGGCGCCGCCCTGACCACCCGCAAGCGCGGCGTCTTTGCCCCGGAGCCGACGACCTCGTCGATTGTGCTGCCGCAGTCCGCCGCTGGGCGGCTGCGCGACCAGAACGGTCGACACTATCCGCTGACCGGTGCGATCACCCGGATCGGGCGTTTCACCGACAACGACATCGTCCTCGACGACACCGACGTCAGCCGCCACCACGCCGTGATCACCGACACCGGCACCGGTTACGTCATGACGGACTTGCGGTCCACCAATGGCGTCGAGGTGCAGGGCCACCGCATCCGGGGTAGCGCAACCCTGGCCGAAGGCGACCGCATCCGCATCGGCGGCTACGACTTCACCTTCGAAATCCGCGCCGGCTGACGGCCGAACCCGCCGCCGACTGTGAATTTCGCGACGCGACGCGCCGTGCCGGCGTCGTAAATTTCACACTCGCGACCGAAAACTAAAGCCGCTCGGTCAGTGTTCGCAGTCCCGGGCCGCCGAGATCCGCGAGCGCCGCGGGGCGCCCAGACATCGCCATCAGGAGCGCCTCACCGGGGCCGGTGACCTCGGGCCCGCGGCCGTGTGCCCAGTCGATGTCGGTGGCGCGCAGCCGCAGCCCCCTGATCCGGCGTCCGGCGCCGAGCCTGGGGTTACCCGGCACCAGGCCGAGAACCCGCTCGAGCCGATCGGCCGGGACGCTGCGCGGCCGACCAAGGCAGCGGCGGATGTCTTGGTGGTGGATCGTGCCGTCGATCAGCGCGATCATGCCGCCGAAACCTGCCGTCAGCCCGCGTGGCTCGAGGTGATTGCGCAGAAATTCCAGCAGCTGTTGCGGGCTCAGGGCCGCGAACTCGTCGACACCCACCTGGTTGGCCCGCACGATCCAGCCCTTCGCGAAGCGCTTCAGCAACCCCGTGGCGCCAAGCTCTTCATAGCTGATCACATGCGCGACAACGTCTTTGACGCTCCACTTGGAACATAGGCTGGGTGCTTCCCAGTCCTGCGGCGTCAGCGTGGCCAGGAAATCCGCGAGGTCGGCCCGTTCGTCGTGGGCCATGGTCATCAGGGTGGGCGTCATTTGCGCGCCTCGGCGCCGAGCAGGCGGCCGTAGCGATCCAGATAGAGCGGCCAGCCTGCGTCGCCGTCGACGCCGTCGGCGACGGACTCCCAGCCGGGACCGTGGCGGTACAGGTGGCGATGTTCGAGGTCGACGCGCGTGCGCTCGTCGGACTCCGCGGTAAAGCGGACTTCGACTTCGCTGGTCTTGGACTGGTCGGCCTCCAGCTGCCAGGTCGGGCCGATATCCCAGGAGAACACCACCCGGCTGGGCGGCTCGTACGCCAAGATGCGCGCCCAGCGGCAAACGCTGCCGTCAACGCCGCGGTCGTAGATGTGCCCGCCGACGCGGGGCTCGAACACCGTTTCGGCGATTCGGACGGCGAGCAGATTGTGTTCGCGAGGCTTGAAGTCGCCGAACCGCTCGGTGAAGACGGCGAACGCGCGCTCGATCGGGGCGTTGACGACGACGTGGTGCGCGACACTGGTTCGCTTCTGCGTCATGCGGGTTCTCCCTGGATCTCTTCGACGGTCTGCGCAAAGTTGGCCAGCGCTTGGGCCCAGAAGCGATCGAGGTTGGCGCGCAACGCCTCGAGCCCGGCCGGGTCGAGCTGATAGACGCGACGCGTTCCCACGGCGCGATCCCGGACCAGCCCGGCGGACTTGAGCACCTTGAGGTGCTGTGAAACGGCCGGTCGGCTGACGGGTAGTTCGCGCGCCAATTCACCGACGGCCGACGGGCCCTGCGCAAGGCGTTCCACGATGGTCCGTCGCGTCCCGTCGGCCAGGGCCAGCCAAGCGGCACCGTCTCGGCCGGTTCGGTAAGTGGCCACGATCGGTAAGTCTAGACTTACCGATAGCGAATCATCAATGGCCGCAAGAATTCCGCAAGAATCCCGCATGGCCCCGGCAAGCGGTCCGCGCCACACTTCCGCTGTCAGGTAACGCCCAGGCCAGAGGAGGAATCGCAACCGTGAATGCCAAAAAAACGAAGGTGTCCAAGCTGCGGATGGCGGCCGGTGTCGCGTTGGGCACCATAGGTCTGTCACTCGCCGGGTCGTTGATGCCGGCCGTAGCGTCGGCCGATCCGTGGGTTCCCTACAGCGGGCCGTTGCACCCGAATCGGCATTACGCCGCGGACGTCCTGCACCCGCTGTGGACCCTCCGGCATCCCCTGCGCGCCGCTGTCCCCTAATCCGAAGTTCCCCCCGTTCCCCCCGGTAGCACGGGTGTGAGTCGTCCTTGTCATCGATGAGCAGGCATTCCGTGTTTATTGGCAGGGTAATACGTAGACATGTATCGGGCAATCTGTACGGCGTGTCATGTTCAGATGTGCTGTATAACGGCGGTTGATGTGCTATCAAGTAGACATGTATGTGGCGCGGGTGCCGAACCGTGGGTCACCGCCGGCGATCCTGCTGCGGGAGAGCTACCGCGAGGGCGGCAAGGTGAAAAACCGCACCCTGGCCAACCTGTCGCGCTGGCCCGAGCACAAGGTGCAGACCCTGCAGCGCGCGCTCAAGGGCTTGCCGGCGGCGGGCGATCTGGCCGCGGCGTTTGAGGTCACCCGCAGCCTGCCGCATGGGCATGTGGCCGCGGTGCTGGGCACCGCGCGGGCACTCGGTGTGGAGGAGCTGATGGACCCGGCGCCCTCGCGTCGCCGCGACCTGGTGACCGCGATGCTGGTGGCCCAGGTGATCGACCCGGGCTCGAAATCGGCGACAGCGCGGGGGCTGCGCACCGCCACCGCGACCAGCTCGCTGGGTGCGGTGCTCGGTGTTCACGGCTGTGATGAGGATGACCTGTATGCGGCGATGGACTGGGTGCTTGACCGCAAGGACGCTATCGAAAGCGGCCTGGCCGCGCGGCATTTGACCGACGGCACGTTGGTGCTCTATGACGTGTCCTCGGCGGCGTTTGAGGGCCGCACCTGCCCGCTTTCGGCGATCGGGCACGCCCGAGACGGGGTCAAAGGCCGGCTGCAGATCGTCTACGGGCTGCTGTGCTCGACCGCGGGGGTGCCGGTGGCCATCGAGGTGTTCGACGGCAACACCGCCGACCCGAAAACCCTGTCCGCTCAGATCACCAAGCTCAAAAAACGCTTCGGGCTCACCCGGGTCTGCTTGATCGGTGATCGCGGCATGCTCACCTCCGCGCGCATCCGCGATGAGCTGCGCCCCGCCGAGCTGGATTGGATCACCGCGTTGCGCGCCCCGCAGATCAAGGCCCTCGTCGAGGCCGACGCGCTGCAACTGACCCTGTTCGACGAACAAGACCTCGTCGAGATCGCCTCCCCAGACTTTCCCGGGGAGCGGCTGGTGTGCTGCCGCAACCCCATCCTGGCCGCCCAGCGCACCCGCAAACGCCAAGACCTGTTGGCCGCCACCGAAAAAGAGCTCGCCCCCATCGCCGCCGCCACCACCCGAGCACGCCGCCCGCTGCGCGGCCAAGACAAGATCGCGCTGAAGGTGGGCAAGGTGATCAACCACTACAAAATGGCCAAACACTTTCACACCGAGATCACCGACGAGGCGTTCACGTTCACCCGCAATCAGGAAACCATCGCCGCCGAGGCCGCCCTCGACGGCATCTACGTGCTGCGCACCAGCCTGCCCGCCGACACCCTCGCCGAGGGCGACGTCGTGTTGCGCTACAAGGGACTCGAAGACGTCGAACGCTTCTTCCGCACCTGCAACAGCGAACTCGACGTGCGCCCCATCCGTCACCGGCTCGCCGACCGGGTCCGTGCCCACATGTTTATGCGGATGCTGTCCTACTACATCGGCTGGCACATGAAACAAGCCCTCGCCCCGATCCTGTATCACGACCACGACAAACCCGGCGCCGCCGCCAAACGCCCCAATCCCGTTGCCGCGGCCCAACGCTCCGATGCCGCACTAGCCAAGGCCGCCCGCAAACACACCGCCGACAACACCCCCGTGCACAGCTTCACCAGCCTGCTCGCCGACCTGGCCACCATCTGCGCCAACCACATCCAGCCCGCCGACAACATGCCAGCATTCACCAAGCTCACCACCCCCACCGCGCTGCAGCGACGGGCCTTCGAACTCCTCGGCGTCACCCACCGCCTAGGCATGTAGTCAGTGGACAACCCAAAACCGCAGGTCAGCACCCATCCGTCAACACATCAGGGGGAACTTCGGTCTAGCCCAGCTGTCTAGCCCTAATTGCCCGCTTTGCCCCCTCGCCGCTACGCGGCTGGGGGTGCCCCCACCTCGGACCCTGTACCGGCCCGCATCGTCAGCGGGCGCCGCCGGTGGTGCTGCTGCGCAGCTGCTGCATCGCCGACCCGCCGGCACT
>DASZKQ010000453.1:0-7103 GCA_035552835.1 Mycobacterium sp.
GATGACCGAGCTGATGGCCGACATGGTCGAGCAGAAGATCGGCCAGCCCAAAGCGGGCGCCACCACCGCGTGGGTGCCCTCGCCGACCGCGGCCACCCTGCATGCGATGCACTACCACTACGTGGATGTGGGCGCCGTACAAGCTGAGCTCGAGGGCAAGAAGCGGACCACCATCGACGAGCTGCTGACCATTCCGCTGGCCAAGGAACTGGCCTGGGCTCCCGAGGAGATCCGCGAGGAGGTCGACAACAACTGCCAGTCCATCCTGGGCTACGTCGTCCGCTGGATCGACCACGGTGTCGGCTGCTCGAAGGTGCCCGACATCCACAATGTCGCGTTGATGGAAGACCGTGCCACACTGCGGATTTCGAGCCAGCTGCTGGCAAACTGGTTGCGCCACGGTGTGATCACCGAGGAGGATGTCCGGGCCAGCCTGGAGCGGATGGCTCCGCTGGTGGACCAGCAGAACGCTGGCGACTCGGCGTACCTGCCGATGGCGCCTCATTTCGACGACAGCATCGCCTTCCTGGCGGCACAGGAGTTGATTCTGTCTGGGACCCAACAGCCCAACGGTTACACCGAGCCGATCCTGCATCGGCGTCGTCGTGAATTTAAGGCCCGCGTCGGTGACTGATTTCGGCTCGGGGCGCGCTTACCATCCCAATGACTAGAAGAGGCTGCTGGGGGTACCTTCCGCTTGCGGGGGAGTACTTCTGGCCCGCGGGAGAGCATTGGCATGGGTAGGCACAGAGCTCCGGATCCGGACGAGCCCACCGGCGAACCGTCGGACGACTACTCCGAACCACATGATTTCGGCGACCTCGGTGGGCATCGCGAGCCCGGCGATTTCCCGCCCGCCACGCAGCCCGACGGTCCGGGGTATTTCGACTACACCGACCCCTCCGATCACGATGAGCACCGCGAGGAAGACATAGCCCCCGCCGACGTTGACACGCCGGATGACTTTCCCGACTTCCCGCGGCGCGGGCAGGAGCCGCCCGCTACGCCACCACCGCCACCGTCCGGCGGTCATCGAGGCCTCAGCGACTGGCGGGGCGGTCACCGCAGTGACGGCGGACGACGCGGTGTCAGCATCGGTGTGATCGCGGCCCTGGTCGCGGTTGTCGTGGTGGTCGCCGGGGTCATCCTCTGGCGTTTCTTCGGGGACGCCTTATCCAACCGCTCGCATTCCGCCGCACGCTGCGTCGGCGACAAACAGACCGTCGCCGTCATCGCCGACCCGTCCATCGCCGATCCCGTCCAGCAGTTCGCGGAGCGGTACAACGGATCCGGCGCTCAGGTCGGCGACCACTGTGTCGCAGTCAGCGTCAAATCGGCCGGCTCCGACGCCGTCGTCGACGGTTTCATTGGGAACTGGCCCGCAGACCTGGGCCAGCGACCCGCGCTGTGGATGCCGGGTAGCTCGGTGTCGGCGGCGCGGCTGGCGGCCACTGCGGGGAAGGAGACCATCACCGAGAGCCGGTCGCTGGTCACCTCGCCGGTCGTGCTCGCGGTGCGACCCGAGCTGCAACGTGCGCTCGGCGACCAGAAGTGGTCGACGCTGCCGGGGCTGCAGACCAAACCCGATGCGTTGGCCGCGTTGAAGCTCCCGACGTGGGGGTCGCTGCGGCTGGCGCTGCCGCTCGGCGGCAATAGCGACGCCGCGTATCTGGCCGGCGAGGCGGTGGCGGCGGGCTCCGCGCCGCCGGGCGCACCGCCGACCGATGGCAGCGGCGCGGTCCGCACGCTGATTGCCGGTCAACCCAAGTTGGCCGACAATTCGCTGGCCGAGGCGATGAATGCGCTTGTGCGGCCGGGTGATCCGGCGGCCTCGCCGGTGCACGCGGTGGTCACCACCGAACAGCAACTGTTCCAACGCGGCGAATCGTTGCCCGACGCCGGCAGCACGCTGAGTTCCTGGCTGCCGCCGGGGCCGGCCGCGGTCGCCGACTATCCCACCGTGCTGCTCAAAGGTTCGTGGCTGTCACAGGACCAAGTGACGGCGGCCAGCGCGTTCGCCCAGTTCATGCACAAACCCAATCAACTCGGCGAGCTGGCCAAAGCCGGCTTCCGGGTCGAGGGGGTCAAGCCGCCCAGCAGCGACGTCACCAGTTTCGCGGCCCTTTCGTCGACGCTATCGGTGGGTGACGAGGCGATGCGCGCCACGCTGGCGAATACGGTGACCACACCGTCGAGCGGGCCGGCGGCCATCATCATGCTCGAGCAGTCGATGATTACCGACGAAGGCGGCAAGACCCGGCTGGCCAATGTGGTTGGTGCACTTGATAGCCGCATCAAAGCGTTGCCGCCCAACTCCGTGATCGGGCTGTGGACGTTCGACGGTAAAGAAGGCCGACCGGAGGTGCCGGCGGGTCCGCTGGCCGACAACGTCGACGGCCAACCCCGGTCGGCTGCGCTGACGGCCGCCCTGGACAAGCAGCACGCGTCATCCGGTGGTGCGGTGTCGTTCACCACGCTGCGGCTGCTCTACAAGGACGCGCTTACCAATTACCATGCCGGGCAAACGAATTCGGTGTTGGTGATCACCGCCGGGCCGCACACGGACCAGTCCCTCGGCGGCCAGGGCCTGCGGGATTTCATCAAGGACAGCACCGACCCTGCCAAGCCGGTGGCCGTCAACGTGATCGACTTTGGCTCCGACTCCGACCGGGAGACCTGGGAAGCCGTCGCGAAGCTGTCCGGCGGGTCCTACCAGAACCTGGCGACGTCGGCGTCGCCCGAACTGGCGACTGCGGTAACCAACTTCTTGAGCTGACCGGTCGGCTATTCGGCGAGCAGTCGCAGCGCGGCCTGGTGTCAGTCCGGTTTGTCCGACAATCCGAACCCCAGGAAGTCCGGGTTTCCGCTGGCTGTCGCTAGCCGTCGGCCACCATCGCGCCATTCGCGCACGGTCGGCTGTCCAATAGTTCTCTCATTCCAGCCCCCCGAAGTGGCCGGGATGCAATTCGGCGACTGGATCAGCGTATGTCTCCAAGGGTGTGGACCCTAATGGCGAGTTAATCCGGTTATTTGGACTAAAAATCCGGATTAGCGGAAATCGACATCTTTATTAGGCACATGGAGAATTTTTCGTTGTTTCTTATCTGGGTCTCAGGTACAGTCCGAGCCAAGCTGTGAGGTGCATCACAGTGGACGCCCGACGGAGGAGATGCTGTCATGCAACAAGCACTTCGCCCCTATGTCACCGTTGGTGTAGCCCTGGTCGGCGCCAGCATGATTGCTGTGACTCCGGTGGCAGCGCCGCCAATCGGTTTGCAGGTGCGCCCGGTCCAACTGGTCGACGCGTGGTCGGATCTTTTCACCGAATCGGCGGCCAATTGGCAGAACATCCTCAACGGGGCTGACTCGTCCGCGATTTCGCAGGTCTCTAGCGCGTTCCTTACGAACCCGCTCGGCGTGATCGACGCGTTCACGAACCTCACCCCGACCGTCACCACGGACCTCACCTCGCTTCCCGGGCAGATCTCGGTGGAGTTGCCGCCGGGGCTCGAGCTCGGGATCGCAGGACTCGGGGCATGGGGCGCCATGCTGACCTCGATCAACGACGTCATCCCACAGTTGCAGACCAACCCGTCGGGCGCGTTCGAGGACCTGGCCACCATCCTGAACGGCTTCCTCAACGGCCAGGACAACATCAGCCTGCTGAACGGCACCATCACCATCCCGTTCTGGAACGGCATCCTCGCCCCCCTGCAGCCGCTGGACGTGAATCTCAGCCTGACCAACCTGGTGGACGCGCTGGGGCTGGGCAACCTGAACCTGACCGACCTCGACCTGACCAGCTTGTTGAGTCAGCTCGGCCTGGGCGACGTGACCCTAGGCGGGTTGTTCAGCGACCTCGGCCTGAGCACCGACGGTCTGGGCACATTGCTTGGCAACGGCAGCGGCGTGACCACGCTGGGCGGTTTGTTGAACCTCCTCGGCCTAAGCAACGGCCTGAGCTTGGGTAGCTTGAGCCTGACCAACGTGTTGAGCGGCCTGGGTCTGGACACGAACGTGAACCTGAACAGCCTGAACCTGGACCAGGTCCTGACCGCGTTCGGTCTCAACCCGAACGTCGACATGGGTCTGGGCACCTTGTTGGACAACCTGGGCTTCGGCACGTTGCTCAACACGGGCCTGGGCACTGAGCTGTCGAACCTTGGCCTGCTCCAAGGCGTCCTCACCGACCTCAACGGCGTTTTGGGCACCGTCCTCAATAATCCGACTCTTGTCGCTCTTCTCACATCGCTCGGCTTAAACCCAGGCAGTCTGCTCAGCCTCACGAATCTTGAAACCGCATTGAACGGTGACACGGTGGGCAGTTTGCTGGGCGGTCAAACCCTGAATGAAAGCCTTAGCAGCATCCTGACGGCCCTGGGTGTTGGCGATGTCACGCCGAGCGGTCTGACAATCGGTGGGTTGCTGCAGGACCTGGGCTTCGCCAGCTCGACCGGTGACCTGACGCTGGGCGGACTGCTGACCGACCTGGGTAATCCCATCTTGGGCCTGAACGTCACCGACTTGTTGAATGGCTTGAACGTGGGTGACCTGCTTAACGACCTGGGTCTTTCCAACCTGCCGTTAGACCTGAGCAACCTGGGTGACGTTTCCCAGCTGACCCTGGGCGGCCTGCTCGGCGACCTCGGTCTGGGCGACCTGGCCAACGTCAGCGTGGATCCGTTCGGCGGCCTGGTCACCGAGCTGGTGGACGTCGTGCCGCAACAGATCCTCGCCGCGCTGGGCATGTAGCTCAGGCTAGGTCACACATAGGCCTCCACCGGCGGGCAGGAGCAGACCAGGTTGCGGTCGCCGTAGGCGTTGTCGATGCGGCGCACCGGCGGCCACACCTTGGGCCGGAAGTCTCGGCCCAGCGGATAGGCGGCCTGCTCGCGGGTGTACGGGTGCTCCCACTTGTCGACCACCAGGCACTCGGCAGTGTGCGGTGCGCCGCGCAGCGGGTTGTCGTCGACCGGCCACCCCCCCGCGCCGACCCGGTCGATCTCGCCGCGGATGGCGATCATGGCGTCGCAGAACGCGTCGATCTCGTCCAGGCTCTCGCTCTCGGTGGGCTCCACCATCAACGTGCCGGCCACCGGGAAACTCATGGTCGGAGCGTGAAAGCCGTAGTCCGCCAAGCGTTTTGCGACGTCGTCCACGGTGACGCCGGTCGACTTGGTGATCGGCCGCAGATCCAGGATGCACTCGTGGGCGACCATGCCGTTTTCGCCGGTGTAGAGCACGGGGTAGTACTCGTCGAGCCGGCGGGAGATGTAGTTGGCCGAGGTGATCGCAACCAGCGACGCGGCCCGCAGGCCCGGTGCACCCATCATCCGGATATACGACCAGGTGATCGGCAGAATCGACGCTGACCCGTACGGCGCCGACGACACCGGCGGACCCTGCGGCAGGTCGTCGGCCAGCGGATGCCCGGGCAGGAACGGCGCCAGATGCGAGCGCGCCGCCACCGGTCCGACGCCCGGACCGCCGCCGCCGTGCGGGATGCAGAACGTTTTGTGCAGGTTCAGGTGGCTGACGTCGCCGCCGAACTTCCCGGGCCGGGCCAGCCCGACCAGCGCGTTGAGGTTGGCACCGTCGACATACACCTGCCCGCCCGCGTCATGAACGGCGGCGCAGATCTCGGCGATATCGTGCTCGTACACGCCGTGCGTGGACGGGTAGGTGATCATCAGCGTCGATAGCCGCTCGGCGTGTTCGCTGACCTTGGCACGCAGATCGTCGAGGTCGACATCGCCGTTGTCGCGACAGGCCACCACAACTACCCGCATGCCGGCCAACGCCGCGGACGCGGCGTTGGTGCCGTGCGCGCTGGACGGAATCAGGCAGACGTCACGCTGCGGTTCGCCGCGGCTGGCGTGGTAGGCGTGGATCGCCAGCAGCCCTGCGTACTCACCCTGCGATCCCGCGTTAGGTTGCAGCGAGACCGCGTCGTAGCCGGTCATCTGCACCAGCCAGGTCGCGAGCTCAGCGATCAAGCGCCGCAGACCCGGGGTGTCCGACGCCGGGGCGAACGGATGCTGGTGCGCGAACTCCGGCCAGGTGATCGATTCCATTTCGGCCGCGGCGTTGAGTTTCATCGTGCAGGAGCCGAGCGGAATCATGCTGCGGTCCAACGCAAGGTCTTTGTCCGCCAGCGCACGCAGATACCGCATCATCGACGTCTCGGTGCGATACCGGGTGAACGCCGGATGGGTCAGAAACTCCGAGGTCCGGCTCGCCCCGATGCTGGCGTCAACAGCGCCGTGCTTGGCGGCCGATACACCGAAAGCCTCCAGGACCGCTGCAACGTGCTCGTCTGTAGTCACTTCGTCGCAGGCCACCGACACGTGGTCGGCGTCGACGCGCCATAAATTGATGCCGTTGGCCTTAGCGGCGGAGACCACCTCGTCAGCGCGCCCGGGCACTCGGGCCAGCACGGTGTCGAAGTACGTGTCATGCACCAGGGCGTCGCCCAGCGCGGCAGCGATCGTCTCGGCATGGGCGTGCACCCGCCGGGCGATCCCGGCCAGCCCGTCCGCGCCGTGGTAGCTGGCATACATCGCGGCCAGCACCGCCAACAGCACCTGGGCGGTGCAGATGTTGCTGGTCGCCTTGTCCCGACGGATGTGCTGTTCGCGCGTCTGCAGCGCCAGGCGGAACGCGGGCGACCCATCCGTGTCACGGGAGACACCGACCAGCCGGCCGGGCAGTTGGCGAGCATGCTTGGTGTGCACCACCAGGTACCCGGCATGCGGACCGCCGAATCCCATTGGCACACCGAATCTTTGGGTGTTACCGAAAGCCACGTCGGCGCCGATCTCTCCCGGCGGAGTGAGCAACGTCAACGCCAACAGGTCCGCGCCGATGGCCACCAACGCTCCGCGATCGTGTGCCTCCGACACCAGCGCAGACCAGTCGGTGACCCGACCGCTGGCGCCGGGCAGCTGCGCGATGACGCCGAAGAACTCGCCTCCGTCCGGCAGATCCGGAAGACCACAGCGCAGATCAGCAGTGACAATCTCGATGCCCAGCGGCTCGGCGCGGGTGGCCAGCACCGCGGCGGTCTGAGCGAACACGTCAACGTCGACAGCCAGCCGGTTGGC
>DASZKQ010000454.1:0-2804 GCA_035552835.1 Mycobacterium sp.
CGCGCGTCCGACGTGGCCCGCACCGAATACGCCGATGCGACCGTGCGGTCCTTGGCGTTCTGGTTGAAGTCGACGAACACGCCCTCGCGTTCTTCCTTCCACCAGCGGCTGGTCGCCAGGTGGGGGGCGCGTCGCTCCACCTCCCGCGCCACTGTTTGGGCAGCCAGCCGCACCTGCCGAAAAGACCAGCCCGGCACGATGCGTGCGTAGATATGGAAGCCACGCGAACCGGACGTCTTCGGCCAAGCAGTCAGGCCGTAATCCTCCAGCACGTCGCGGGCCACCAATGCGACGTCGAGAATCTGGCGCCACTGCACCCCGGGCATAGGGTCCAAATCGACGCGTAACTCGTCCGGGTGGTCGAGATCATCGGCGAGCACAGGATGCGGATTGAGGTCAACACAGCCCAGATTGATCGCCCAGGCCAGCCCGGCGGCGTCATGGATGACGGCCTCCTTGGCCGAAGTCCCGGATGCGTAGCGCAACTCGGCGACGTCCACCCAGTCCGGCCGTTTTTCAGGCGCACGCTTCTGGAAGACCGCCTCCTGCTCGATGCCCTTGACGAATCGCTTCAGGATCATCGGGCGTCCGGCCACGCCCCGCAGGGCACCGTCGGCAACGGCCAGGTAATAGCGGATCAGGTCCAGTTTGGTATGGCCGCCTCGGCCGACGTGACCGGGAAAGATCACCTTGTCCGGGTGGGTCACCTCAATCTGACGTCCATTTACGTCCAGCGACACCGACCCCATGGGTCGATGGTAATTCCGGCCTATTTTCAAGCCGCGCTGCGACGTACGTCACATATGGTGAAGTCATGCCTAATCTCTTCGATATCCCCGGGCAGGCGGTCGCCAAGGTTCAGCAGTATGCCGAGCGTGGGGTGGCCGAACTGCACTACCTCCGAAAAATCATCGAGTCCGGCGCCTTCCGGTTGGAGCCGCCGCTGAACTACGCCGCGATGGCGGCCGACATCCGCAACTGGGGCGAGATTGGCATGCTGCCGTCGTTTAACGCGCGGCGCACACCCAACCGCGCGGCGATCATCGACGATGACGGCGCGCTGACCTTCACGGAACTCGACGAGGCCGCCAACGCGGTGGCTCACGGGCTGCTGGCCAAGGGTGTCTGCGGCGGCGACGGGGTGGCGATCCTGGCGCGCAACCACCGCTGGTTCGCCATTGGGGAGTTCGGATGCGCGCGGGTCGGGGCCCGCATCATCTTGCTGAACAGCTCGTTCTCCGGCCCGCAGATCGAAGAAGTCTCCGAGCGCGAAGACGCCAAACTGCTGATCTACGACGACGAGTACGCCAAGGACGTCAGCAAGGCTGACCCACCGCTGGGCAAGCTGCGTGCGCTGGGCACGACTCCGGACGGTGACGATTCAGGCAGTAATGACGAGACCTTGGCCGACTTGATCGCCGCCAACAGTAAATCGCCCGCTCCCAAGGCCAGCAAGCACTCGTCGATCATCATCCTGACCAGCGGCACCACCGGTACGCCGAAGGGCGCGAACCGCAGTACCCCGCCGACGTTGGCGCCGATCGGCGGCATCTTGTCGCATGTTCCGTTCAAGGCCAACGAGGTGACAGCGCTGCCGGCGCCGATGTTCCACGCCCTTGGTTTCCTGCACGCCACCATCGGGATGTTCTTGGGCTCGACGCTGGTGCTGCACAACAAGTTCAAGCCGGCTGTCGTGCTGGAAGACATCGAAAAGCACAAAGTGACAGCGGTGGTCGTGGTGCCGGTGATGCTGTCGCGGATGCTCGATGCGCTGGAGAAGATGGACAAAAAACCCGATCTGTCGAGCTTGCGGATCATCTTCGTCTCCGGATCGGCCCTCGGGGCAGACTTGGCCGAGCGGACGCTCAAGGACATCGGCCCAGTGATCTACAACATGTATGGCTCTACCGAGATTGCATTCGCCACCATCGCCGAGCCCAAGCATCTGGAGTTCAACTCCTCGACGGCGGGACCGGTTGTCAAGGGTGTGAAGGTGAAGATCTTCGACGACAACGGCAAGGAGTTGCCGCAGGGCGAGGTGGGGCGGATCTTCGTCGGCACCACGTTCCCGTTCGAGGGTTACACCGGCGGCGGCAGCAAGCAGATCATTGACGGCCTGCTGTCATCCGGTGATGTCGGCTACTTCGACGAGCATGGCCTGCTCTACATCAGCGGCCGTGATGACGAGATGATCGTCTCCGGCGGCGAAAACGTCTTCCCGGCCGAAGTTGAGGATCTGATCAGCGGGCATCCCGACGTGGTGGAGGCCACCGCGCTTGGCGTCGAGGACAAAGAATGGGGTCACCGGCTGCGCGCCTTCGTGGTGAAAAAGCAGGACGCCGGTCTCGACGAGGACACCGTCAAGCACTACGTCCGCGACCACCTGGCCAAGTACAAAGTGCCGCGCGAAGTGATCTTCCTCGACGAGTTGCCGCGCAACCCGACCGGCAAGATCCTCAAACGCGAACTGCGCGAGATGGAGATCGACTGACTTACGCCTCTTGGCGCCGAGAGCAGTCTCGATTCACCTGCGGGCTTGAATGGCGCGGGTGATCTGCGTGGAGAGTTCGGGGTCGATCAGCAGCTGATCGATCAGCGCGGCGAGGACCTCTTGTCCGGTCACGCGGGCGACTCCCATGCGGTCGGCGGCCTCGCGCTGCCAGACATCGAGCGCGCGGTGCATGGCCAGCGGCAGATCGACGGTTCGTCGCGTTCGTCGGTCGCGCGTTGGCTGGGCGGCCACCCGCCCCAGCCCGGTGAGCCGCTGGGTCGGGCCCGTCTGCCCAGGCAGCGGCGGCGTGCCG
>DASZKQ010000455.1:0-13090 GCA_035552835.1 Mycobacterium sp.
CTATTGCAAGCACTAGTTAGCACTGCTCAGAACAGCAGCTGCGCGACGGCGTAGATCACCAGCCCGGCCAGCGAGCCCACCACGGTGCCGTTGATCCGGATGAACTGCAGGTCACGGCCGACATGCAGTTCGATGCGCCGGCTGGCCTCCTCGGCGTCCCAGCGCTCGATGGTGTCGGTAATAATCGCGGTGATCTCGATCCCATACTGGGCGACCAGGTGTTCGGCAGCTCGCACGATCCAGTTGTCGACCTTGTCCCGTAGATCGGCATCGTCGCGCAGCGATTCGCCGATCTGCACCACCGCGTCGGTTATGCGGGTACGCAACGCGCTGGACGGGTCGTCGACACCCTCGAGCACCAGGCGTTTCAGCGTCTTCCAGGCCGTCGCCGCGGCGTTGGTGACCTCCTCGCGGGCCATCAACTGCTCTTTGACCGCCTCGGCCCGCGCGATCGTCGCCTCGTCGTGCTGCAGATCGTCGGCGAACTCGAACAGGAAACGGGTCGCCGACCGGCGCAGCTCGTGATCCGGGTTACGGCGCACCTTGTCGGTGAAGTCCATCAGCTCACGGTGGATGCGGTCGCCGACGAGGTGGTCGATGAACCGCGGCGACCAGCTCGGCGAATCGCGCTCGACGACCCGCTGGATGACCTCTCCGGCATTCAGCGACCACTGAAATGCCCGGTCGGCCAACAACTGGATCAGCGCCTCCTGGCGGTGCTCGGCCAGCAGCGTGGCCAACACCCGGCCCACCGGCGGCCCCCACTGCGGCTCGGCGATGCGCCGCACGATCATCCGGTCGATGACGGTCTGGACATCCTCGTCATGCAGCAGTTCCACACCGACCCGCAGCACGGTGGCCGTCTCGGCGGCCACCCGCTGGGCATGCGAGGTATCCGACAGCCACTTGCCCAGCCGGCCCGGGATCTGCGCGTCGCGAAGCTTGGTCTCCACCACCGCGGGCGAGAGGAAGTTCTCCCGCACGAAGGTGCCCAGACCCTCGCCCAGCTGGTCCTTCTTGCGCTTGATGATCGCGGTGTGCGGTATCGGGATCCCGAGCGGGTACTTGAACAGCGCCGTCACCGCAAACCAGTCCGCCAACGCACCGACCATGCCGGCCTCCCCGGCGGCGCCCACATAGCCCACCCAGGTGGCGGTGACGCCTGCAGACTGCGCCCACCGGCAGCCCAGGAACACCGCGGTTGCGCCGACGAGAAAACTCAGCGCAACCACTTTCATTCGCCGCAGTGCCCGACGCCGTTCGGCATCAGCCTGCGGATCGGCCCCGGCGAACGACTCGGCGAACGACGCGGGTTTGCGGGCCTCCATCGGCGGCGGCGTTGCCAGATCCCTTCGCGCCGCCCGCAGGCCTCGCGAATCGGCCCGATGCTTGGGTCCGGGATGGGGTGCAAGTGCCACCCCACCATCATCCGCTATCTAGGTAGCTGTTCGGTGGCGAAGCGGGCCGTGCATCGTCAGGGCGATCGGCAGCGGTAACTGTTACCGACCTGACGGCGAAGTTGCATCCTGTGAGGTGCGGGCCGAGAAAGCGTCGTCGATAAGCCGTACTATCAAGAGCGTCTAGTGATTAGGAATCGGCGATAGTGGCAAAGCAGGTCACGGCCGGGACGGTAAAAACCGATGGCCGGAAGCGACGTTGGCACCAGCACAAGGTGGAACGCCGCAATGAGCTGATCGACGGGACGATCGAAGCGATCCGGCGCCGTGGTCGCTTCGTGAGCATGGATGAGATCGCCAGTGAAATTGGCGTCTCCAAGACGGTGCTCTACCGCTATTTCGTCGACAAGAACGATCTGACGACCGCGGTGATGATGCGGTTCGCGCAGATCACCCTGATCCCCAACATGGCGGCGGCGCTGTCGTCGAACCTGGACGGCTACGACCTGACCCGGGAAATCATCCGGGTGTACGTGCACACCGTGGCAAACGAACCCGAGCCATACCGGTTCGTGATGGCCAACAACTCGGCCAGCAAGAACAAGGTGATCGCCGACTCCGAGCGGATCATTGCCCGCATGCTCGCGGTGGTGCTGCGCCGCCGCATGAAAGCGGCCGGGATGGACATCGGCGGGGTTGAGCCGTGGGCCTACCACATCGTCGGTGGCGTCCAGCTGGCCACCCACTCGTGGCTGCTCGCCCCGCGGATGAGCGCCGACGAGCTGATCGATTATCTGACCATGCTGAGTTGGAGCGCGCTGTGCGGGATCGTCGAGGTCGCCGGCTCGCTGGAGAAGTTCCGCGGCCAACCGCATCCGTCGCCGATCGTCCCGCCGCTAGGTTTCTGAACATGACTCACCTGACGGTCCGCTCCCGCCTCAGCTCCTGGGGCTACGCCCTGCGCACCATCAACCCGCCACCGAACGGGCCAGTCGACCTCGTCACCCGCTGGATCGTCGTCACCCGCGCCGCGGTGCTGCCGATGACCCTGTTCGCCGGCTTGGTCGCAGCGCTGCTGGCGATTGGCCGGCCCGGATTCGATTGGCGCTGGCTCGTTCTCGCAATCGTGGGAATCCTGTTGGCGCACACCGCCAATAACTTGATGAACGACCTGTTCGACACCCAGACCGGCCTGGACAGCTCCAGTTACCCGCGCGCCCTTTACGCGCCGCACCCAGTGCTCTCGGGTCTGGTCAGCCGCCGCACCCTGCTCACCGCGATCGCCGTGGTGAACGTGGCCGACCTGGCGATCCTGATCGTGCTGACGTGGGCACGCGGCTGGCCCGTGCTGGCCTTCGCGTTGTCGGGTTTCGTGCTCAGCGTCGCCTACACGGCGCCGCCGGTACGACTCAAGAAGCGTGGCCTCGGTGAGCCGGATGTGCTGGTGGTCTGGGGCCCGCTGATGGTGTGCGGAACGTACTACTCAGCGGTGGGCAGCGTCGGCTGGGATGTGCTGCTGGCGTCGCTGCCCTACGGCCTGCTGTGCACAACAGTGTTGATGGGCAAGCACATTGACAAAATCCCTTACGACGAGCCCCTTGGCATCCACACGCTGCCGGTGATCTTTGGGGAGGCTCGTGCTCGCGCGGTGACGCTAGGCATGATGGTCGGGTTCTACCTGCTAATTGTGGCGGCGGTACTGGCCAAAGCGATGCCGTGGCCGGCATTGCTTGTCGTCGCGGCGCTGCCGCGACTTGTCAAGGTGTGGCCGTATTTCCGCCGTCCGCCACCCGACGAGCCGCCGGCCAACTTCCCGGTATGGCCACTGTGGTACGCCGCGCTGGCCTGGGTGCACGTGCGCCAAGCGGGGGCATTGCTCGTGGTGGGCCTGGCGATCGGGGCGCTGCTGCCGGCCGATTTACTCGGCTACCTGTACGCCTTCTCGCACGTGTATTGGCAGACGTCGGTGTAGCCCTGCGACGAGCTCGGCCCGCTATCCCTTCACGAGGGTGAACTGTCCCACCTCAGAGACGTTCCGCCGGAAGAAATCAGAACATCCAGTCAGATAGCGCATGTAGCGGTCGTAGACCTCAGTGGAGGTCACCGCGATGGCGTCGTCGCGCGCGGCTTCCAGCTTCTCCGACCAGGTATCGAGTGTCCGGACGTAGTCGGCGGTCATCTTTTGCAGTTCTTCTACCGAAAACCCTGCGTTAGTTGAATATTCGATGACGTCCTCGTCGCACGGCACTGCGCCGCCAGGAAAAATCTCTGCGGCGATGAACCGCATAAACCGGAGATCGGCCATGGTAATCGGGATGCCCATCTCGGGCCAGCGCTTGAGCGGATGACCCATGATCGTCTGCAGGACCATCCGACCGTCGCTTGGCATGACGCGGTGGCACGTATCGAAAAAGGCCTTATAGCGCGATTTGGGGAAGGCCTCGAATGCCTCGATGCTGACGATGCGGTCGACGGGCTCGTCGAACTCCTCCCAGCCGCGCAGCAGCATTCGCCGGGAGCGGCCGGTGTCAATCTGATCGAGCGACTGTTGACCCAGACTGCGCTGGTTCTTGCTCAACGTCAGCCCGACGACGTTGACGTCATACCGTTCGACCGCGCGCTTCATCACCGAGCCCCAACCACAGCCGACGTCGAGCAGCGTCATTCCGGGCTGCAGGCCAAGCTTGCCGAGGGCGAGGTCGATCTTGGCGATCTGGGCCTCTTCCAGCGTCATGTCATCGCGTTCGTAGAACGCACAGCTGTACGTCCGCGTCGGATCCTGGAATAGCCCGAAGAAATCGTTGGAGAGATCGTAATGGGCTTGCACGTCCTCGTACGCCGGCCGCAATTTCGGCGAGCCACCCGACCCGCTGTCCGTCATCTGAGATTGACCTTTCAAGGTGGATCGTGTTCAGGTCGTTAGGTTCTGCTGTCGCGCACGACATGTATAACCTACTTTTTCACGATCCGGGTACCGGGACACCTTTTCGCAGGTGAATCAGCGCAGGGTCGCGTCAATGTTTTCCGAAGGCCAAGGCGACGTTGTGGCCGCCGAAACCGAAAGAATTGTTGATCGCGTACCGGTAGTCGCCAGTGCGCGGCTTATCGGCCACCACATCCAGATCGATCTGCGGATCGAGATTGCGCAGGTTCAACGTCGGCGGGATGATGCCGTCCCGCAGGGCCAACACCGTCAGAATCGACTCCACTGCGCCGACTGCGCCAGTCGAATGACCCAGCGCCGCCTTCGGGGCGTAGACCGCCGGTCGGTGCGCGCCCAATGCGTTGTTAATTGCCTTCGCCTCGGCCAGGTCGCCGACGGCGGTGCCGGTCGCGTGGGCGTTGACGTGATCGATGTCGCGCGGAGCCAGCCCGGCAAGTTCGATCGCCCGGGTGATCGCGTGGCCGGCGCGTTGGCCATTGGGATCGGGCGCAACGATGTGGTGGCCGTCTGAGGTGATGCCGGCGCCCATCAGCCGGCCGAAAATGTTGGCGCCGCGGGCTTTTGCGTGGTCCTCGGTCTCGATGACCATCAGCGCACCGGCTTCGGCGAACACCAAGCCGTCGCGGTCCCTATCGAACGGGCGGCACGCGCCGGCCGGGTCGTCGTTGTTCATCGACAGCAAATGCAACTGAGCAAACGCGGCGATGGGGACGGCCTCGATCCTGGTCTCGACGCCGCCGCAGATCGCGATGTCGGCCTCACCGAGCACGAGTTCGCGCCACGCCTGGGCGATGGCCTCGCTCCCAGAGGCACAAGCAGACACCGGCGTGGTGATGCCAGCTTTGGCGCCACGTTCCAGCCCGACAGCTGCGGCCGCCGCGTTGGGCATGGTTTTCTGCACACCCAACGGGCCAATAGCTCTGATGCCGCGTTCACGGATGTCGTCGTAGGCGACCACCATCTCGTCAGTCGAGCCCATCCCAGTGCCGATGGAAACCATCAACCGGTTGGTGTCGACCTCGGGCGAGCCGGCGTTGGCCCAAACTCGCCGGCCGACCACTGTCGACATCTTCTGTAGACGCAGAAACCGGCGCAGCTCGATTCGCGTCAGCTCGTGGTCGAAATCCTCGAGCAGATGTCCACCGATTCGAACCGGGAGGTCGAACTCCTCGATGAATGGATCATCGAGCTTGCGGATCCCGCTCTGTTTGTCCAGCAGCTTCTTCCAGGTGCTGTCGGCGTCGGTAGCCAGAGCAGTCGTCATTGCGATTCCGGTGACGACCACATCGGGCAGACCATTTCCGGTCGAGAGCTGCGCCATAGGGTTGCTTCCACCCGTCTGGTACCCCCGCTGCTACGAATAAAGCTTAGATCCGGCCGGCAACAGGCTGCCGGAAACTGAACACGGCTATAAGTTGTACGTCGGCAGTGATTGCCGCGTCCTGACGAGGGGTATAAATTCGGCCATGATGACCCGCGGAAATGAAAACACTGGTGAGACCGCTCTGAAGCCAGATGTCGGCAACATCAAGTCGCACTATGACCGCTCGAACGAATTCTTCAAGCTCTGGCTCGATCCGTCGATGACCTACAGTTGCGCGTACTTCGAGTCCGACGACATGACGTTGGAAGAGGCGCAGCGGGCAAAACGCGATCTGGCGCTGGGCAAGCTGGGGCTGAAGCCCGGCATGACGCTGCTCGACATCGGTTGTGGCTGGGGCTCCACCATGCGGCACGCGATCGAAAAGTACGACGTCGATGTGATCGGGCTGACGTTGAGCGAAAACCAGCTGGCCCACGACAAGCAGAAGTTCGCCGAGATGGACAGTCCGCGGACCAAAGACGTTAGGCTGCAGGGCTGGGAGCAATTCGACGAACCGGTGGACCGCATTGTTTCCCTGGGTGCGTTCGAGCACTTCGCCGACGGTATCGGCACGTATGACCGCTACGCGGACTTTTTCAAGATGTGCTACAACGTCATGCCCGACGACGGCGTCATGCTGTTGCACTCCATCGTGGTGCCGACGGCCGAAGAGGGCAAAAAGATGGGGTTGAAGACGACGATGTCGCTGGTGCGGTTCATCAGCTTCATCCGGAAAGAGATTTACCCCGGCGGTCGCTTACCGCAGGTGGACATCGTCGACGACTACGCCACCGCCGCCGGGTTCCACATCACCCGTCATCACATGATCGGGCACAACTACGTGCGCACCCTGGACACGTGGGCCAAGGCACTGGAAGCGCATAAGGACGAGGCGATCGAGCTGAAAGGCGAAGACGTCTACCACACCTTCATGAAGTACCTGACCGGTTGTCGAGAACTGTTCCGGGACGGCTACACCGACGTCTGCCAGTTCACCATGGAAAAATCGCCCGCCTGAACGGCCTCGGCGACGCAGGGCGGTGCCCGCTACTTGGTAACGGTGAACTGGCCTACATTGCAGATACCCCGGCGGAAAAAGTCCGCACAACCGGTCAAGTACCGCATATAGCGGTGGTAGACCTCTTCGGACTGGACGGCGATGGCGCGTTCGCGGTTAGCCCGCAGATTAGCTGCCCACATGTCCAACGTTCGCGCATAATGCGGGCGCAGCAATTGGACCTTTTGTGCAGAGAAGTCGGTGGTCTGCGACAACTCGATAATGTCTTCCGCAGCGGGCAGCTGGCCACCGGGAAAGATTTCGGTTCCGATGAACTGCATAAACTTCAGATCGCTGATGGTCACCGCGATCCCGTTGTCGCGGAAGTACTTTGGCGTGTGCGCCAATATCGTGTGCAGCAACATTCGGCCGCCATTGGGAAGGATGTTGTAGGACCGCTCGAAGAAGGCCCGATACCGCTCGGCCTTGAACGCTTCGAAACGCACCGATGGACACGATCCGATCAACCTTCTCGTCGAACTCCTCCCAAGCCCTGCAGTCGCACCTCGACATTGCGCTTCGTCGGGATCTTCGCCAACCTGGCTGTGCTGTATTCGGACTGGTTGCGGCTGAGGGTGATGCCGATCACGTTGACGTCGTATTTCTCGAGCGCCCGGGCCAGCGCCCCGCCCCACCCGCGACCGATGTCGAGCAGCGTCATCCCTGGCTCAAGGTTCAGCTTGCCCAGCGCCAGATCGAATTTGGCTGTTTGTGCCTCTTCGAGGCTCAAGTCGTCACGCTCAAAATACGCGCAGGTATAACCCATCGTAGGATCCAAAAAGAGGGCCAAAAAACTCGTCGGAGACATCGTAAATCGACTGCGACTCTTCGTAAAACGGCCTCAACTTAGACATTTCGCGTCAGTACCTTACGCTCGAACTTGGCAATCAACCAAAAGCACCACGCATCCGAACTCGGCGCCGGGCAGGAGCCGGCCGGAAGGTAGTGGAACCTTAGTACGAGTAGAAGCCCTTGCCGGATTTCTTCCCCAGCAGACCTGCCTCGACCATCCGCAGCAAAAGGGGCGGCGCGCCGTATTGCGGATCTTTGAACTCTTGAAACATCTTGTCCGCGATCAGGTTCAAGGTGTCGAGGCCGATTAGATCGGATAACCGCAGCGGTCCCATCGGATGCGACAGCCCGGCAACAACCGCCTTGTCGACATCCTCGACGGTGGCAAAACCAGCCTCGACCATCCGGATCGCCGAAAGCAGGTAGGGCACCAACAACGCGTTGACGACGAAGCCGGATCGGTCCGAGCACCGCACAACCTGCTTCTTCAGCACTGCGCTGGCGAATTCCTCGGTGCGGGCGGCGGCGGCGTCGTCGGTGAGCAGGGTGCTGACCAACTCCACCAGTGGCAGCACCGGAACGGGGTTGAAGAAATGCAAACCCAGTACTCGGCCCGGATTGGCGGTGGCGGCAGCGACCTTCATGATCGGAATGCTCGACGTGTTGGATGCCAGGACCGCATCCGGGTCGGTGATCACGCGATCCAGTTCGGCGAAGATGGCGGTTTTGACCTCCTCGTCCTCGACCACGGCCTCGATGACCAGCTGTCGATCGGCCAGCTCGGAAAGATCGGTGGTGAAGTTCAGCTTGGCGACCGCGGCGTCGCGCTCGCGCTCGGTGATCTTCCCCGCGCTGACACCGCGCTCGACCGATTTGACGATCCGATTGCGCCCGGCCGTGGTTAGGGCCTCGGTCGGCTCGTAGACCAGCACGTCAACCCCGGCGCGCGCCGATACTTCGGCGATGCCGGCACCCATTTGGCCGGCTCCGATGACTCCCACGCGTTCGATCGACACGTTGCTCCTTTGGCTGCTCTCATGCCCGTCTGACAGCAACAGGCCCCGCCCAACATCGCCGGGCAGGGCCTGCGCTGTCAACTTCTCCCGAATGCGCCGAACGTGTACTCACGGCGAAAAATCGGCTGGCGAGTTCATACGGTCAGTGGCTGAACCTGTCGGTTCCACTTCGTCCTCGCGGGCAAGCCCGCTCGTCCTTAGTGGAACTGACCCTCTTCGGTCGAGCCGGCCAGAGCGGTCGTCGACGAGGTCGGGTCCACCGTGGTGGCGATGCGGTCGAAGTAACCGGCACCGACCTCGCGCTGGTGCTTGGTCGCGGTGTAACCGCGCTCCTCGGCGGCGAACTCGCGCTCCTGCAGCTCGACGTAGGCGCTCATCTGGTTGCGGGCGTAGCCGTAAGCCAGGTCGAACATCGAGTAGTTCAGCGCGTGGAAGCCGGCCAGCGTGATGAACTGGAACTTGAATCCCATTGCGCCAAGCTCTTTTTGGAACCTTGCGATGGTCGAGTCGTCGAGGTGCTTGCGCCAGTTGAACGACGGCGAGCAGTTGTAGGCCAGCAACTGGTCCGGGAACTCGCTCTTGACGCCCTCGGCGAACTTGCGGGCCAGCTCGAGATCCGGCGTTCCGGTCTCCATCCAGATCAGGTCGGAGTACGGCGCGTAGGCCTTGGCCCGAGCGATGCACGGCTCCAGACCGTTCTTCACCCGGTAGAAGCCCTCGGCGGTGCGCTCACCGGTGATGAACGGACGGTCGCGCTCGTCGACGTCGGAGGTGATCAGGGTGGCCGCCTCGGCGTCGGTGCGGGCGATGACAACCGTGGGCACGCCGGCAACGTCGGCGGCCAGGCGGGCGGAGGTCAGTGTGCGGATGTGCTGTTGGGTGGGGATCAGCACCTTGCCGCCGAGGTGACCACACTTCTTCTCCGAAGCGAGCTGGTCTTCCCAGTGCGAACCGGCGACACCGGCGGCGATCATGGCCTTCTGCAGTTCGTAGACGTTCAGCGCGCCACCGAAGCCGGCCTCACCGTCGGCGACGATCGGGGCGAGCCAGTTCTCGACGGACGTGTCGCCCTCGACCTTGGCGATCTCGTCGGCGCGCAGCAGTGCGTTGTTGATGCGGCGCACCAGCTGCGGCACCGAGTTGGCCGGGTACAGGCTCTGGTCGGGATAAGTGTGGCCGGACAGGTTCGCGTCGCCCGCGACCTGCCAACCCGACAGGTAGATGGCCTTGAGGCCGGCGCGGACCTGCTGCACCGCCATGTTTCCGGTCAGGGCGCCCAGCGCGTTGACGAACTCCAGGTCGTGCAGCTGGTTCCACAGCACCTCTCCGCCGCGGCGGGCCAGGGTGTGCTCCTCGACCACGCTGCCCTGCAGGGCGACGACGTCGGCAGCTTTGTAAGTACGGGTGATGTCCTTCCAGCGCGGGTTGGTGTCCCAGTCGTGCTGGATCAGTTCGGCGTTCTTCGGCGTGCCAACGCTTGACATTTGCGCTGCTCCTCAAGGTTCTAAAGGTTGGTGACTCCGAGGACCCGAATTTCCAGGCTTGTTAAGACCCTCGGCATCTTTGCTGATCTGCTAAGTCGAAGATGGCACAGGTTAGCTCCGCAGGTCCACCCATTTCAGTTGCCAACTTTGGCTAGGGCTTCGCGCCTTTTTGCAAAGCTTGCGAAGCTGGGCGCTAACTGAAACGGTTCAGTTGCTACCGGCCAGTAACTTGAATTCGCAGGTCAGCACGAGCGTTTGCATGACGGCCGTACGGTTAAAGCGCGAAGATCGACGCGACCGCTTTCGTCTCGTCGCCGACGGCATATGTGAGCGTTCTAACAGTGCGATCAGCCAGGTCAGCGCCGAATCGATCGGTCGATCCGGCCGGATGCACGTGCGAGATGATCTCCAGCTTGTCGCCCAGCGCCACCGGGGCGTCGTGCTCGATGGTCACCCGCAGCGGTGCCTTGAGCAGCTCCGGGCACGACGCGAGGTAGTCCTCGATCACACTCCAGTACACGGAGTTGTTCATGTGGTCGAACAGGTCGATGTCGGTGACTCGAACCGGAAACTCGTGGATCTCTGTGGCATCGTCACGACTGCCGGCGGACAGATAGGCCTTCCACCGCAGCCGGTCGATATCAGTCGTCTTCCGCAGGCCCTCGAGAAAGTCGTCGGCGATCCGCGACGGCATCTCGGTGTCTCGGTTGATGTTGATCCAAAACGCCTCGGACTCCATCAGCCCGCCTTTGCGCCCATCTATGCGGACCCGCATCTCACACCAGCGGTTCGATGTTCCCGAACACCACCGGCGCATCCGCAGCATGTCGCCGAATTCGACCGGACGGATCAGGTCGACCATGGTCCGGCGGACAATCCAGAGCGGATGAGTTTCCTCGAACCCCATCTCGCGCAATTGATCCTGACCAATGTCCTGGATATGGCGGGCGGCCGCGTCGAACCGCAGCCGACCCTCGCGGTCGATGTCGGCGACGCGCAGCGGCCACTCACGGTCGAAGACGTCAGGATGACCATCCGGGACCGGCATCATCACTTTGTCCAGGGTCACGGTTTCACTCCCCGCTGCTGCTCATGCTGGCCCGATCCGTCGCGTTGCTAGACGGCCTAGCTTAGGCTTCCCCAAGCGAGAATCATGCCAAACGACCTCGCCGCGACGCCAATCCAGAGCGTGCTGCCAACTCTGCAAACCGCGTCTTCGCAACGCAGGTAGGCTGACCAGGTGTCCAAGACGTTCGTCGGCTCACGGGTTCGGCAGCTGCGCAACGAGCGCGGCTTCAGCCAGGCCGCGCTGGCGCAGATGCTGGATATCTCGCCGAGCTATCTCAACCAGATCGAGCACGACGTCCGGCCCCTGACGGTGGCCGTGCTGCTGCGGATCACCGAAGTCTTCGGGGTCGACGCCACCTTCTTCGCCTCGCAGGACGACACCCGGCTGGTCGCCGAACTGCGCGAAGTGACCATGGACCGCGATCTGGACATTGATGTCGACCTGCCCGAAGTCGCCGAAATCGTCAACGGGCATCCGGGATTTGCGCGGGCGATGGTCAACCTGCATCGCCGCTACCGGATCACCACCGCCCAGCTGGCCGCCGCCACCGAGGAGCGGTTCTCCGACGGCAGCGGCAGCGGGTCGATCACCATGCCGCATGAAGAGGTGCGCGACTACTTCTACCAGCGCCAGAACTATCTGCACGAGCTGGACACCGCAGCCGAAGATCTGACCACCCGGATGCGGATGCACCACGGCGATCTGGCCGGCGAGTTGTCCCGGCGGCTTACCGAGGTGCACGGCGTGCACATCAACAAGCGCATCGACCTCGGCGACACCGTGCTGCACCGCTATGACCCCGGGTCCAAGACGCTTGAGATCAGCAACCACCTTTCGCTGGGACAACAGGTGTTCAAGCTGGCCGCCGAGCTGGCGTATCTGGAGTTCGGCGATCTCATCGACAGCATGGTCACCGAAGGCAAGTTCACCAGCGACGAGTCGCGCACCCTGGCCCGGCTCGGGCTGGCGAACTACTTCGCCGCGGCCGCCGTTCTGCCGTACCGGCAGTTCCACGACGTCGCGGAGAACTTCCATTACGACATCGAGCGGCTCTCGGCGTTCTACTCGGTGAGCTACGAGACCATCGGACACCGACTGTCCACCCTGCAGCGGCCGTCGATGCGGGGCGTCCCGTTCTCATTCATCCGGGTCGACCGCGCCGGGAACATGTCAAAGCGCCAGTCGGCCACCGGTTTTCACTTCTCCTCCAGCGGCGGCACCTGCCCGCTATGGAACGTCTATGAGACCTTCGCCAACCCGGGCAAGATCCTGGTGCAAATCGCCCAGATGCCCGATGGCCGTAATTACATGTGGGTGGCCCGCACCGTCGAGCGGCGCGCATCACGGTATGGTCAGCCCGGTAAAACCTTCGCGATCGGGCTGGGCTGCGAACTCCGGCACGCCCACCGGCTTGTCTACTCGGAAGGACTCGACTTGTCCGGGGACCTGAATCTTTCAGCAACACCGATCGGCGCGGGCTGCCGGGTCTGCGAACGCGATAACTGCCCACAACGGGCGTTCCCCGCTCTGGGCCGCGCACTCGACCTCGACGAGCACCGCAGCACGGTCTCGCCGTACCTGGTGAAGCAAGCATGAACCGTGAGGTGGGCCGGATCCCGTCGTCGGGGCGGGTTCGAGATCTCGGCCTGATCAACTGGGTGGTGGCGAAGTTCGCCGCGCGCACAGTCGGCGCGCCCCAGATGCACCTGTTCGGCACGCTGGGTCAGCACAAGCGGCTGTTCTTGGCCATGCTGCCCTTCTCCGGCGCGCTGCTGCGCGGCCGGCTGCCGCGCGCCGACACCGAGTTGGTGATCCTGCGGGTTGCGCATTTGCGTAACTCGCAATACGAGCTGCAGCATCACCGTGTGATGGGGCGCCGTCGCGGACTGGATGACCAGGTGCAGGAAAAGATCTTCGCCTGGCCCGACGCGCCCGACGGGCTGACGGACCGGCAGCGGGCACTGTTGA
>DASZKQ010000456.1:0-7073 GCA_035552835.1 Mycobacterium sp.
CCCGGTCAGCGGGACCACTCGTGGGGGGTGCGGGACTGGTGGAGCATGGACTGGGTCTGGAGCGCACTGCACCTCGACGACGGGACACACCTGCACGGCGTGGAGATCCGGATTCCGGGTGTCCCGCCGGTCGGTATCGGCTACGTCCAGGACCGCGTCGGCACACTCACTGAGTTGCAAACCATCACCGCCCGCCAAACATTCGACGCCGACGGATTACCGACCAGTGCAACGCTGGCGGTCGATCCCGGTGGTATCACCGCGACCGTTGACGTGCGCGGACACGCACCGGTGCGGCTGGTCTCCCGCGACGGGCGGATCAGCCAATTTCCCCGGGTATGGGCCACTGTCAGCACCGCCGATGGGCGCAGCGGTGCGGGCTGAATGGAGTGGAACCGTAATCTGCGCTGAAAACCCCTGTCCGCCAAGCGCACCCATCGTGGTCATGGGTGTCTCCGGGTCGGGCAAATCGACGGTGGGCGCGGCATTAGCGCGCCGCCTCGGCGTGCCGTTCGCCGACGCAGATGCCTTTCACCCGCAAGCCAACCTCGCCAAGATGGCGGCAGGTACGCCGCTCACCGATGATGACCGCTACTCGTGGCTGGAAGCGGTCGGGCAGTGGCTGGCCGACCATGAGGATGGCGGCGTGATGAGCTGCTCGGCGCTCAAGCGCGCATACCGCGACAGACTGCGCTCGCACTGCCCAAGTATCGAGTTCTTGCATTTGACCGGTTCACCGGAACTGATCGGTCGCCGACAAGCCGGCAGGCCTGGCCACTTCATGCCGTCGGCATTGGTGAAATCGCAGTTCGACATCTTGGAACCGCTCGGGCCGGATGAATCTGGCATAGCCGTCGATGTCCGGCAGAGCGTCGAGAGCATCGTCGAAACGTCTCTGGAGTATTTGGACCAGCGGCGCCGGGGATGACCTGCGAACGCGCCGTAAAACCGACGGCTACGACGGCGTGGCGCGAGTAAGTTGCTCAAAGTCCACCGGCCCGGTTCGAACCGTTGGATAATATTCAGCACGCATCTTGCGCCGTGCAATTAGGCAACCCAGATATTTTGCGCAAGGCTCACGACAAAGAGGACCGGATATGCGGGGACTGCGTTTCGTGGTCGTGGCCGTATCGATTGTTGTGCTGGCCGGGTGCGTGCCCACACACACCACAGCCGGTAGCGCCCGCAGCGCCGCGGCGGGGACATCTCTCCAGCCCACCCAGCAGCTGCAGTCCACTGCCCGGCTGCGGGCAGACCTCGACGCGGTCAAGGCGGCAGCCACCGAAGGAGACCTGCTAGTCGCTGTCGCCCAGGCGCAGCGGGACTGCCAGGCGGTCACCGGCACGCATGCGAACTCCAACGACGCCCTCTGGCAGCGGGTGCTGACCAACCTGCAGCAGACACTCTCCGACGTCAGCCAACTGGCAGACGCCCATTCGTCGACGCCCGACGCTCCTAATCCACTCAGGTTGAGGGCGTCGGGTGGCCATTCAAAACCCGGGCCTAAATTCCGGACGCCGTCAAAACCCCCGTCGTCGTCTGCGTCGCCAATCATCAGCGAGCTGCAGAACGCCGACAAGCTACTGCGCAGGGTGGGACAAGGTCTGGGCTACGTCATCAGCGTCAACAATGGCCACCAACCAGGCGGAACCGTGACGATACTCAACACCGGCGACGGACCGTACCCGGATATCCACTGCGGGATTGCTGAGGCCACCTGCTCGGGCGTTGTGTTGGCCCTGAACACCGTGGGCATCAGTTTCCAACCCAAATCGGGCGTAAGCGTTTATACGATCGGAAAGATCGACTCCACCCCCAATGGGGCCTGCAACGCCTTGTACCAGGCGAAGCCCCAGCCGCCGGGGACGCAGGCAAGCTGCGACGTGACGGCCACCAGCGGCCAGAACATCACCATCACCCCGCACTGGGTACCTAGGTAACCGGGACGCACCGACAACGCATCGCCCGGAGCGGTCAGCTCTTGACCACCTGGGTACCGCCGGCCAACTCGTCGTGCTTGCCCTGCTTGGTGGGGCTGCCGCTGATCGTCACTGCGATGACGACGTAGGCGACGAACGCCAGCAGGGGGCCGATGTAGGGCACCACCGCGAGCAAGGTGAACGAGTTGCGGATGGCCGACTGTTTCGCATCCGGCTTCGGCGCCCCGCCTGGGCCGTGGACGGTCAAGCCGAGCAGACTCTTGCCCGGGCTGGCGCCATGGGTGACTTCGAAGAGCACGAAGTACCCGAACATCAGGACGCCCGAGAAAAGGCCGGTTACCAGCCACCAGTAATCCCGGTCGAACAGAAAAATCGACAGCAAAAAGACGACGATGTTTACCAAGATGCCGTCGATCAGCCGGGCGAAAAATCTCCGGCCAAGGCCGCCGGGTTGGGCATGCGACCACTGCGGCGAGACGGCCGGCGGATACCCGTAGTCGGGCGAGTTGGGATCGAAGTCAGCTGGTGTCATCAGATTCGCTCCTGGCCACGTTGGTGGTGCCAATCTACCCTGCCGATAGCGGCGAGCGCCTGGGTTGACCGCTTCGCGGCGCGTACTGCCCGATCGCGGTGGTGGCTAGCATAGGGGTCGACTCTTCACGGCAAATCACCTGGCACATCCGGCTGTTTGGACAGTTATGAGCGACTCGAAAAGCGCTGCAGTCCCATCGCGCTGTCGCGGTAGCTAGCGATGTATCACATCGTCGTCGCACTTGCGGTCGTCGCGCACGCCGCTTTCCTTTGCTACCTGGTCGTCGGCGGGTTCGTTGCGCTGCGTTGGCGGCGCACCATCTGGCTGCACGTACCCGCGGCGCTGTGGGGGATCGCAATCACCACCGCGGATCTCGACTGCCCATTGACCTGGCTGGAGCGTTGGAGCCGTGCGAAAGCCGGGATGGCGCCGCTGCCGCCGGACGGCTTCATCGCCCACTACATCGCAGGCGTGCTTTACCCCGCCAGCTGGGCCGGCGCAGTGCCGGTCGCAGCATTCGCGCTGGTAGCGGTGTCGTGGGTGCTGTATGCGTGGTCCGGTCGAGCGACCAATCAGCGCCGGCGACGAGCTTTGACCCGTCCGCGGTGAGCTTCGACCCGTCCGCGGTGAGCCAGTTCGCCACCGCGTTCGCGCGCGGTGTCGGCAAGTTCAGCGGCCAGCTCGGCACCTCGTTCACGGGCTCGCTCACCGTAATCCGCGCCGCGCTCGCGGGCGGTTTCAGCCAGCTCGGCGCCGCGTTCGCGCACCGTCTCCGCCAGCTGGTGGCCGCGCTTACGTGCGCGTTTGCGCGCGGCTTCCACTACGGGCGCGCTCTTCTCGCCGGCGGTGCTGATCAGTTCACCGCCGCGTTTGCGCGCGGACTCGACCAGCGGTTCGCTCCTCTCGGCGGCCGCGCTGGCCAGCTCACGGCCACGCTCCGCACCGACCTGAAGTCCGTGCGCAACTCGTTCGCCCAGCTCGGAATCAAGGAAACTGCCGTCGGATCCATCCAGCGGCAACGCAGCTGACACCGCCTCCGAGATCCGGCCCGCCGCTTGTCGACCACGCCATCCCAACGATGGCTTGCCGGCGGTGTCGGCCGACGCAATGATCAGCCCGCCCAACAGGCTCAGGTCGGTGAGCAGGTCGCGGCGCTTCTGCGCTTTACGCTCTGGATCGCTCTCGGTCCAAAACAGATGTGCGCCAAGGCTGCCCGGTATCACCGTGAACGCGAGTGCTGCCGAGGCGATCCGCGGCATTTTGCCGGTGGCGAGCAATAGACCACCGCCCACTTGGACGGCGGCGTTTATCCGGGCCGCCGTCTCTGGATCCGATGGAACCTTGCCTCCGAAAGGTTCCGGCAGAGTCCGTAACACCGTCACAGTGGGCTCCGCCGCATCGACGGTGACCTTGGGGTTTCGCAATGTCTCGACACCTTGGCCGATGAATACAGCGGACAGCAAAGGACGAGCGATTCTGCGGATCAACATGGCCGCTGTGTTCCCGAGTTGCCCCGTGTGCAAACTACTCGGTCGCGGGGGGCGCTTCATGGCGCAGCCGCAGCGGCAACAGCACCCAGAAACCGAGCTGAGCCGTCACCGCGCATACCCCGGCAATAGCGCCCGCCGCCATACCGGCCACCGCGCCGAAAATGACCACGGCTACGCCGGTAAGAGACAAACCCATCAGTAATAGCCCGGCGTAAGCGAACCGATGTGCGGCGGAGACGACAAATTGGATTCGATGCCGACGAAACAACAAGCGGTGCATTGCCACTGGAGCCTCCAACAGTACGGTGGCGGCAATCGAGCAGCCAACTGTTGCCAGATAGATCACTCGCATCGTCGTGTTCAGGGTCTCGAAGCGCTGCTGGAACGGCAACGTCAACAAGAAGCCGGTCAGCAATTGGACGCCGGTCTGAACCACCCGCAACTCCTGCAGCAGGCTGACCCAATTACGGTCTAATCGCTGGATTTCGGTCTCAGAGCGCTCCGAGGTATCCCAGCTTTGGTCGCGTTCAGGGTGATCGGCGACGTCCACGACCGTGATCATGCCAGGTCTTGAGCACGCGGCTATGGTCTCCCGGCTAAGAGCAGCCGCGCCGATGTCTCCAGCCGGTCGGCGATCTGTGTGTAGGAGGCATATCCCATGCCGGCGCGCACCAGCGCTCCCGCGTAGAGGAGTTCCAGCGATTCGACCACGTCGGGAACGCAGTCAGCGCCTAAGGCCGCGACCAGGCGTTGGTGGATCTCGCGACCGATGTGCAGCCGTAGATGCATGACCTCAGGATCCTTGCCCAACAACGCGTTGGTCACCGCACCGGCGAGTTCGGGCTCATCGGCGACCAGCAGCGCGATGTGGCGCAGCACCGCGATCACGCGGACGGTCGCATCTGGCGAATCGGTTGTCGGAACCGGGCTAGACGCTAGCCGCCGCCAGAAAACTTCGGCAACCAGGTGTTCCTTCGACGAGAAGTATGTGTAGGCCGTCGCTGCGCCGACTCCGGCCTCGGCGGCGACCATCCGAATTGTTAAGCCGGAGAAGCCTTCTCGGCTGAGCACTTCAATCGCGGCCTGGCCAAGCCGGTCAACGGTGTCGGCTTGCTTGGCGGTCAGTCGCCGTCTGGTCGATTCCCGAGCTACCGGGTTAGACACGTGTCCGGACACTACTACACCGTCGCAGGCGCAGCAACACGACTGTTACGGTTGGCGGCGATGACGTTTTCAGATCTTTCGGCTGCCGACGAGCGGACCAACCAACTATTCGAACTGGCCGATCGAGTCACCGGATTCATGCCTCCTGACGAGGGCCGGGCGCTACATGACGCTGCGCTTCGCTACTTCGATCATGGTGTCGGCGTAGAGATCGGGACGTACTGCGGCAAATCAACGGTGCTGTTGGGCGCGGCGGCGCTGGCCCGGAGCAGTGTTCTCTACACCGTTGATCACCACCATGGTTCCGAAGAGCACCAGCCCGGCTGGGAATACCACGACACATCGCTGGTCGACGAAGCCACCGGACGTTTCGACACCCTGCCTGCCTTGCGGCGCACGCTCGACGACGCCGGCCTGGACGACAACGTCGTGGCGGTGGTGGGCAAATCGACCGTGGTGGCCTGTGGGTGGCGCACGCCGCTGCAGCTGTTGTTCATCGATGGCGGCCACAGCGAGGCCGCGGCACATCAAGACTTCGACGGCTGGGCGAAATGGGTGAGTTCCGGTGGCGCGCTGATCATCCACGACGTCTTCCCCGACCCGCGTGACGGCGGCCAGGCGCCTTACCAAATCTATTGCCGGGCCGTGCAAAGCGGCGCGTTTCTGGAGCGATCCGTCACCGGGTCAATGCGATTGCTGGAGCGGATATCAGGAGAGGCCGGTACTGCGGTCTAGCGATCCGATGGGCTGGTAACACACTCGCAGTCGTAATCGCCTTCAAGGCCGCGCGGCAGGTCGGTGCCGCGGAAGATGCCGCTGCCCGCGGTGGCGCACGACAACGCGTCGGCGGCCAGAATCACAGCCGCACCCGTCCAGGTGGTTCGTTCGACGGGCCAGCGCTTTCCGTCGCTGAAAACCAGCCCGGTCCAATAGGAGCCGTCGTACTCACGCAGGTGCTGCATGGCGGCGAACTGCCGCGACGCCGCCTGCCGGTTGCCCATCGCATCGAGCGCCAACACCAATTCGCAGGTCTCCGCGCCGGTCACCCACGGCCGGTCATCGACACACCGGATGCCCAGACCGTCGACGACGAAATCGCCCCACCGCTCGGCGATCCTGGCGATCGCCGCGGGACCGCGAAGCGCACCACCGAGGATCGGGTAGTACCAGTCCATCGAGTGATGCGGTTTCTCGGTGAATGCCGACGGGTGGGCAGCGATCGCGTGGCCCAGTCGGCCGAGCGCGACCTCCCATTCCGGTTGCGGCTCATCGACGTAATTCGCCAGGGCCAGAGCGCAGCGAATGCTGTGAAAAATACTGGCGCACCCGGTCAGCAGCGCCTCCGTGACTGGGCCCGAAGAGCCACGCGCCCAACAAATTTCGCCGCCTTCGAGCTGCAACCCCAGGACGAAGTCGACTGCGGCCCGCACCGTCGGCCACATCGCGATGGCAAAGGCGTGATCGCCGGTGATCAGTACGTGGTGCCAGACTCCGACTGCGACATACGCGCAGAAGTTGCTGTCGCTGTTGGCATCCTCGATGACGCCGGCGCGAAGTTGGATCGGCCAGGAGCCATCCACACGCTGCTCACGCCGACACCAGTCGAACGCGTGTCGCGCCGGGTCGATCAGACCCGCAGCGGTCAGCGCCATTGCGCATTCCACATGGTCCCAAGGATCGGTGTGCCCGTCGTCCGACCACGGGATCGCGCCGGACGGCTCTTGCACCGCGGCAATCGATTCCGCGGTCTGTCGGCTTTGTGCGGGAGAGAGGACGCCAGGGACGCCCGGTGCCTCATACCAGTTCAACGGCGGGTACCGGTTTCTCGAAGTACAGCGCGACACTCTTGCCGATCAGCGGGTTGAGTGTTGATTCGGCCAGTCGGGTAAGCCGAGGCCGCTGCATCATGTCCCAAACCAACATCTTGTGATAGGCAACGACTGCGGG
>DASZKQ010000457.1:0-1928 GCA_035552835.1 Mycobacterium sp.
AAAATATGATATCATTTTATATCACATTTGAGGAGGGCGATACTCGTGGACAGCGCTGAATCAACCAATAACGCTCATGTTGTCGGACACCAGGGAGCCCAGGTCGAGATCCATCAACGTCCGGCTGGCGCCCTCACCGGCTGGCTCGGTGTGCTCGTCGTTGGCGCGAGCATCGCCGGAATTGTCGTGGCGGCCAAGCACAAACCTGACCTGCTGTGGCTGCCGATCGTGATCCTTGCCTTGGTCGTCACCTCGCTGGTGATCGTTCCGCCCGGGCAGAGCTCGGTGATCCAGTTCTTCGGGCACTACATCGGCACCGTGAGCCGTCCGGGGTTTTGGTGGGTGGCGCCGCTGACCGTGCGCCGCGGGGTCAGCCTGCGGGTGCGCAACTTCGAGACGGCACACTTGAAGGTCAACGACGCCGACGGCAGCCCGGTGGAGATCGCTGCGATCGTGGTCTGGCAGGTGGCTGACACCGCCAAGGCGACCTACGCGGTGGATAGCTACCACGACTTCGTGTCCATGCAAGCCGAGTCGGCGCTGCGCCACGTCGCCACCAGCCACCCCTACGACGACCCCACCGGCGGCGGCACTTCGCTACGCGGCTCCACCGACCAAGTGGTCGCCGACCTCGCCCGCGAACTGGCCCAGCGCGTCCAAATCGCCGGCGTAGAAATTGTTGAGGTCCGCATCTCCCACCTGGCCTACGCCCAAGAAATCGCCCAGGCCATGCTGCGCCGCCAGCAGGCGGGCGCCGTCATCGCCGCCCGCACCCGCATCGTGGAGGGCGCCGTCGGGATGGTCAAGCTGGCGCTAGAGCAACTCACTGACACTGGCGTCGTGGACCTCGACGAGGAGCGCACCGCCAGCATGGTCAGCAACCTCATGGTCGTGCTCTGCGCGGACCAACCGCCCTCGCCCGTGGTCAATACCGGCACGCTTTACACGTGAGCGACCGCCGACAGGTCCTGCTCCGGATCGACCCTGCCGTCCACGACGCGCTCACCCGCTGGGCCAACGATGAGCTCCGCAGCGTCAACGGTCAGATCGAAATGATCCTGCGCCGTGCACTGAACGACGCCGGTCGGATGCCCAAACATGTAGCACCCCCGCCCAAGAGAGGCCGTCCCAGAGCCACACCGGAGAGCAAATAACACCCCGGCCGCACTTGGGGTCGGTTAAACGAAATGCGCGCTGTCGTCTTGCAATTCATTACGACGCAGGTTCATCGGGGTCATCGCGGGGAGATCGCCGCCGGCGACCACCGCACGGGTGATCGGCGTGAGCGCTTGGAACAGTGCTTCCACCTCGTTGTCACTGAGCGCGTCGAGCGCCGACAGCGAAAGTGCGTCGGTGGTCGACTCGATGTGACCCTTGAGTTCGTGGCCGGCCCCGGTGATCGTCCCGTCGTCGTTGAGCAGCCCCCGCTCGGCCAGCTGTTCTTCGTGATGACGCCACGCCGCCTCGTCGTAATCGCGGGCGCGGGCAATGTAATCCCGCGGAATCGCGCCCGACGCGGCCTGCAGCACGTTGCATTCCCGGCCCGAGACACCCGCGGCGGCCAGTACCGCTATGTGCGTGTCGCCTCGGTGCTCGCGCAACAGCGTCACGGCCTGCCACAACGCGGCCAGCGGATCGTCTGGCCACGGCAGCGCCCGATTCGCGGCGAACAGCGGGCGCCCGTCAAGGGGCGCCTGGCGCGCCGCCTTCCCCGCTAATTCAGCTGCAGCAGCGACGTTTTCATCCGCACTGATGCCATAGCGGCGCAGCGCCGCGACCGCAGACTCCTGCCGGGTGCGCAACGCGGCTTCCGGGCCGGCGATCTCCCACGCCGCGGGCAGCGCCTTGGCGACTCGCTCGGGGGCGAAGTTGTAGAAGATCGCGGTCACCATTTCGCGCGGCACTATGCCCAGCGGCGCCGAGCGGGC
>DASZKQ010000458.1:0-1649 GCA_035552835.1 Mycobacterium sp.
TGCGGGTCGAGAATCTCGGCCTTAGGCATCACGTGCACAACCACCCGGGCCACCCGCGTTCCTCCTACTTATCCGGTTTGCTCGGACCCAACTCTACCGGTCGATTCCCGGACCACCGTGCTAGCACGAGCCGATATAGGCTGCGCACACCGGCGACGCCATAGCGTCCAGAACTTGGACGTCAGAGATCACGGGCCAGGGCACCTGCGGTGGCTCCGACGACCAGAGCGTCAGTTCGCTGATGGTGCTGTTTTCCGGGTGCGCGACAAGAAAGGTGCGCATGACCACCGGTCCGCTGATCACCGCGGCCAGTCGGTTGGGTTCGTCGAAGGTGACTGATGGCGACTCTGCCGCCGCCCCCAGTTGGCAACCGCGCAGGGCGGCTGCGGCCACATCGAACACCGACGACGCGTTCTGGCCGCCGTGCGCCGTGTCTCCTCGCCAATGCAGGACTTGGGCCTGCAACTGCCACTGACCGTGCGGGTTGGCCACGATCGCCCGGCCGGCGACCGCCGAGTTGCGGGTGTCCTGCGGGAAGGCGGGGGTCGCACACACCTCCTCGAACCGGAACCGCGGCGTCGCCGTCCCGGTCATCGGTACCGCCACCCCGGCTAGCGAGGGCCAGCGGTATGTCGAGTTCATCGGTATTGCCGACGACGAGATCCATGCCGTGTCAGGGATCCGGTCGCACACCGGCGGGCACGTCTCCTGGTCAGCGTGGGCGGCGACCGACGACATGCACCCGACGACCAGGCCGCCCGCGATCAACACCGTCGCCAGCACTACCCGCATGCCAGGCACCCCATGAGCGCACAATCGTAGACATGCAACTCACGCATTTCGGCCATTCGTGCTTACTCGCCGACTTCGGCCACACCACGCTGCTGTTCGACCCGGGTAATTTTTCGCACGGTTTCGAGGGCATCACCGGCCTGTCGGCGATTGTGATCACCCATCAGCACCCCGACCACGTCGACGCCGCCAGACTGCCGGCGTTGCTGGACGCCAATCCAGATGCCGCGCTCTACGCCGACTCGCAGACCGCCGAGCAGCTTGACGTGCCGTGTCAGCGGGTGCAGGTCGGCGACGAGCTGTCAGTTGGTGAGCTGACCATCCGCGCACTCGGTGGACAGCACGCCGTCATCCATCCCGAAATCCCAGTGATAACCAACATTTCGTATTTAGTCGGTGACGGCGAGCACCCCGCTCGGTTCATGCACCCCGGTGATGCGTTGTTCGTCCCGGACGAGCCGATAGACGTGCTGGCCACTCCCGCGGCAGCGCCGTGGATGAAGGTGTCCGAAGCCGTCGACTACCTGCGGGCGGTTGCGCCGGCGCGGGCGGTGCCGATCCACCAGGGCATCATCGCTCCGGACGCCCGCGGCATTTATTACGGCCGGCTCAGTGAGATGACCAGCACCGACTTCCAAGTGCTGCCTGAAGAAAGCGCGGTCACCTTCTAGACGATGTCGCTGGCGGCACCGCGGCCGGCGGCGCGGCCCGAGAAAATGCACCCGCCCAGGAACGTTCCCTCCAGGGCTCGGTAACCGTGTACACCACCGCCGCCGAAACCGGCTACCTCGCCGGCCGCGTAAAGCCCGTCGAGCGGGGTCCCGTCGGCCTTGAGCACCCGTGAGTCCAAGTCGGTC
>DASZKQ010000459.1:0-8534 GCA_035552835.1 Mycobacterium sp.
TGGGCCTTCATGGTCGCTGCCAGCGCGACCTGCACGGCGAACAGGGTCGGCTGCACCCGGTCGATGCCGGTCACCGTCTCCGGTGCAGACATCGACTCGGTCACCGAAAAGCCTGCCTCGCTTGCGATCAGCGGCTCCACCTCGGCGACGGTGGCGGCGAACACCGGTTCGGCGGCCAGTAGCTGCGTACCCATCGCGGCCCACTGCGAGCCCTGTCCGGAGAACACCCACACCGGTCCCCGGTCGTCTTGGCCGACCGCGGGCGGGTGGGGCGTGTCACCATCCGCCACCTCCCGCAACGCCTGCACCAACTCGTCGGTGTTGCCGGCGATCACCGCCGTGCGCACCGGCCGGTGGCCACGCCGACGGGCCAGGGTGTAGGCCAGATCCGACAGAGCCGCGTCGCCGGCGTGTGCGGTCATCCAGTCGGCGAGCCGGCCAGCGGTCCGGCGTAGTTCGTGCTCGGACGTCGACGACAGCGCGAACAGCAGCGGTGCGGTGATTGCGGATCCGTTCGCAGCGTCTTGCCGCGCCTGTTGCGGTGCTTCTTCGAGGATCGCGTGGACGTTGGTGCCGGACAACCCGTAGGACGACACCGCAGCTCGTCGCGCGTGGACACCGTTGGTGGGCCACGCAGTGGTCGTCTGAGGGACGAACAGCCGGGTATCTATGCGGGCGACTTCATCGGGCAGCCGGTGGAAATACAGATTCTTCGGAACCACGCCATGTTGCAGTGCCAAAACCGTCTTGATCAGGCTCAGCGCCCCTGAGGCCGCTTGGGCATGCCCGAAATTCGTTTTCACCGACGCCAGCGCGCACGGGCCATGGGTCCCGTAGACGTTGGCGAGGCTGGTGTATTCGATGGGATCACCCACCGGCGTGCCGGGCCCGTGCGCCTCGACCATGCCGACGGTGCGGGCATCTACCCCCGCGGCGGCCAACGCCGTGCGGTAGACCGCGGTTTGGGCCGTGGCCGACGGCGTGGCGATGTTGACCGTGCGGCCATCCTGATTGGCCGAGCTGCCGCGGATCACGGCCAGGATGCGATCGCCGTCGCGTTGGGCGTCGGCCAACCGCTTGAGCAGCACCACCGCGCATCCCTCGGAGGGCACGAAACCGTCCGCCGCGGTGTCGAAGGCATGGCACCGTCCGGTCGGTGAGAGCATGCCCTGGGCCGACCCCGACGAGAACTTGCGAGGGTCCAGGATCACGCTGGCCCCACCGGCCAGGGCGAGATCGCTTTCGCCGTCGTGCAGGTTGCGGCATGCCATGTGCACGGCGAGCAGACCCGACGAGCACGCCGAGTCCAGCGTCATCGCCGGACCGTGAACGCCCATGGCGTATGCGATGCGCCCGGACGCCAGGCTGAAGGTGGTGCCGGTGAAACCGTAGGGGCCCTCCACGGAGTGCGCGTCGGCGGCGAGCAGTTGGTAGTCGCCGTGGGTCAGGCCGACGAAAACACCCGTCGACGAGTTAGCAATGCTGGCCGGGGTGACACCGGCGTGCTCCATGGCTTCCCACGAGGTCTCCAGCAACAAACGATGCTGCGGATCGATCGCGGTCGCCTCCCGCTCGTTGATCCCGAAGAATTCGGAGTCGAAGCCGCCGACATCCTCCATAAATGCGCCCCAACGCGATACCGACCGCCCTGGCACCCCCGGCTCTGGGTCGTAATACTCGTCGGCATCCCACCGATCCGGCGGAATTTCGGTAATCAGATCGTCACCTCGCAGTAACGCCTTCCACAGCAGTTCAGGAGAATCGATATCTCCGGGTAGCCGGCATGCCATCCCGATGATGGCAATCGAAGTGGTGGGCGTATTACTCTGGTTACTCTGGGCGAGCAAAACACGAGCCGAATCAGGGTTCGGCGCACTCTTAGGAATCGTCTCAAAGGCGATCATTTACCCTCCTTATAGCAACGGCAGAGTGCGCGGCCCAACTGCCTGGGTCAAAAGCGTGGAGCTCGTGTCGGGTGCTGCGGGATCTTACGGTCACGTCAATTTCGCTGGGCGCAGTGGTGGATGCTTTTATGCACGTCAGTGGGCCTCGTGAGAAGTTACCGAACATACGCTCAACATCAGGTCGTTGAGCCGGATGGTTACCTAATCGTGATGTTGCTCGGAGGCCTCGTCAACTCGAGCGCCCCTTATTTACCCGCGCCTTAGCGAGTTCTAAGCAGGCTGTCAGCTATTGTGCTGGTGCGGCGTTTCTTTACGCACTCGCATGCTTTTATGATTGCCTTTTAAGGCAAGCTGTTGTATACGTAGCGGCCAGCTGAATTGATTAGACGAAGCTTGAAATTAGGTCCACGTTTACATGCAAAATGATTGACACGTCAATCAGTAATTCGTAGCGTGGTCAGGGTGCACACCAGAGTCGCGGAGATGCTGGGGATTGAATTCCCGATTTGTGCGTTTAGTCACTGTCGTGATGTCGTGGCCGCCGTGTCCAATGTGGGCGGGCTCGGTATCCTCGGCGCCGTCGCGCACAGCCCCCAGCGGCTGGAAACCGAGCTGACCTGGATCGAGCAGCAAACCGGCGGCAAGCCGTACGGCGTCGATCTACTGCTGCCGCCCAAGTATGTCGGCGTCGAGCGGGGCGGGATCGATACCAGCCAGGTGCGGGAGCTGCTGCCCGAGAAGCACCGGGCGTTCGTTGACGACCTGCTAGTCCGCTACGGCATCCCGGTGCCCACCGACGAGCAGCGTCTGCCGCCCGGTGAGCTCAACATCTCCCCGAAGGGCTACGAACCGCTGCTTGACGTGGCCTTCGCCCACGGCATCCGGCTGATCGCCAGCGCGCTCGGCTCGCCGCCGCCCGACCTGGTCCAACGGGCCCACGACAACGACGTGGTGGTGGCGGCGCTGGCCGGAACCACGCAGCACGCGCGACGGCACGCCGCAGCCGGGGTCGACCTGATCGTCGCCCAGGGCACCGAGGCCGGCGGGCACACGGGCGAAGTGTCGACGATGGTGCTGGTACCCGAGGTGGTCGATGCGGTGGCTCCGGTGCCGGTGCTGGCCGCGGGCGGGATCGCACGCGGCCGTCAGATCGCCGCGGCACTGGCCCTGGGCGCCGAAGGCGTGTGGTGCGGGTCGGTCTGGCTGACCACCGAGGAAGCCGAGACGCTACCCGTCGTAAAAGACAAATTCTTGGCCGCCACGTCGTCGGATACCGTGCGATCGCGATCGTTGACCGGCAAGCCCGCGCGGATGCTGCGGACCGCCTGGACAGAAGAGTGGGAGCGGCCCGGCAGTCCCGACCCGCTCGGCATGCCACTGCAAAGCGCGCTGATCGGCGACCCTCAAATCCGCATCAACCGCGCCGCCGCACAGGTCGACTCCAAGGCCCGCGAGCTGGCCACCTACTTCGTCGGCCAGGTTGTCGGTTCGCTGAACAAGGTGCAGCCGACGGCCTCGGTGGTGCTGGACATGGTCTCCGAATTCATCGATACCGTCGGCCGTCTCGATGAGTTGGTCGATCGTTGAAGGACGACTCCGGCACGCGCAGGCGCCGTGCGGTCAGCAACGAGGACAAGTCTCGGCGGCGTGACGACATCATGGCCGCAGCCAAGAAAGTCTTTGTGCACAAAGGCTTTCACGCCACCACGATCGCCGACATCGCCAAAGAGGCTGGGCTGGCCTACGGGTCGGTCTATTGGTACTTCAACTCGAAGGACAACTTGTTCCACGAGTTGATAACCGCCGAGGAGTTGGCCCTCCGCGCCCGTATCGAAGTCGCGCTGGCCGCGAGTGGCACCCCATTCAACTACGCCGAGGGTGCATTCCGGGCCGTACTGCGGGCGACATTCGAGTTCTTCGAAGCCGAGAAAGCCACCGCCAAGCTGCTCTTCCGCGACGCCTACGCGATGGACAACCGTTTCGACCGGCAGCTCGGCGGCATCTACGAGCGCCTCATCGACGATATCGAAGCCAGCATCATCGCTGCCCAGGAGCACGGCGAAGTGGTGGTCGCCCAGCCACGGATGGTGGCTTACACTCTGACGGTGCTGATCGGCCACCTTGCGTACCGGCGCCTGACCACCGACGACGGCGTCAGTGCAGCCGAGGTTGCCGATTTCGTTGTCACGCTGGCCTTTGACGGGCTCAGACCCCGCGAAGGGTGACATGCGTTTCGTCGTTATCGGCGCGGGAATGGCCGGGGTGCTGAGCGCCATCAAGCTGCGTGAGGCGGGTTTCACCGACGTCACGGTGTACGAGAAGGCCGACCGGCTCGGAGGCACCTGGCGCGAGAACACTATCCGGGCATCGCCTGCGATGTGCCGTCGCACCTATACACCTACACCTTCGCCCCGAACCCGGAGTGGAGCCACGCGTTCGCGCCCGGTCCGGAAATCCTTGCATACTTCGAAAGCGTCGCCACTCGTCACGGCGTCGACGGGTTGATCCGCTATAGCACCGAGGTGCTCTGCCTCGAACACGACGGAAATCGTTGGCGCATCAAGACGTCCGCCGGCGAGCGTGACGATGCTGACGTCGTCATCGCCGCCACCGGCGTCCTACACCACCCGCGCTACCCAGACATCGAAGGACTCGACGACTTCGCCGGCCCCGTGTTCCACAGCGCCCGTTGGGATCCCACCGTGCCGCTGGCCGGTGCTCGGCTCGGCGTGATCGGCACCGGTTCGTCGGCGGTGCAAGTGACCGGCGCAGTGAGCGACCTGGTCGGGGAATTACACCTGTTCCAGCGGACCCCGCAGTGGATCTTGCCAGTGGACAATCCGCCGATCGACGACGCGGACCGGGCCCGCTATCGGGCCGACCCGGCGGCGATGACCACGCTGCGCGCCGAACTGAACACGAGCTTCGTGCAGACCTTCGCCAACGCGGTCGTCGACGCCGACTCGGCTCCGCTGAAGACGCTGCAAAAGCTGGCCTGCGCCAACCTCGAGGACAGCGTGGCCGACCGGGAGCTACGGGAGAAGTTGCGGCCCGACTATCGCGCCGGGTGCAAGCGGTTGATCATCTCGCCGAACTTCTACGACGCCATCCAGCGGCCCAACGCCCACCTGGTCACCGAGGCCATCGCGCGTGTCGAGGCGGACGCGGTGGGCACCGTCGACCATCGGTTGCATGGGCTCGACGTGCTGGTACTTGCGACCGGATTTCGAGTCGACCGCTTCCTGCGCCCGATCGACGTGATCGGCCGCGGCGGCGTGCGCCTAGACGAGGTGTGGACGGATCGGCCGTTCGCGTACCTGTCGGTGTCGGTGCCGGACTTCCCCAACCTGTTCATGCTCAACGGGCCCAACGGACCGGTCGGCAACTTCTCGCTGATCGACGTGGCCGAGGCGCAATTTGGTTACCTGATGCAGCTCATCGAGCTGCTGAGCGACGGCCAATGTCGGCAGATCAGCGCCACCCGGGAGGCCGCCGCTCGCTTTGAGGCCGACCGCGTAGCGGCCGCAAAAAAGACCGTCTGGGTGACCGGCTGCCGCAGCTGGTACCTCGACGATCGCGGTGTTCCGGCGGCTTGGCCGTGGAGTTTCACCCGTTTCGAGAAGGCCATGGCACGGCCGGTCCTGGACGATTACGAACTCATAACGGCTGGTCAGGCCCCCTAGCGGCGCTCAGCAAGTTTTTAGGCGTGGCGAACGTGATGCCTCAAGTCAAGATGCCCGCGAAAGTTAGTCGATGCCTCACGTAAGAATGCCCGCGAAATGGGGCGGTTCAGGAGGCTTTGACGGCTCTTCCGGAAATGGAGTGCAGCTGAGGGTTGCCGGTCGCAGTCGATGAGGTCGTGTCGGTGAGCTGATGCGGGCCCCGGTCGGCAGATGATGCAGGTTCCTACGCCATGCCGACCTGCCACCCGGGGAGCCCTGTGTCTGACCTTACGTCGTCTGCTGCTGCCGTTGTTGCCGACACGATTGTGCGGACAGTCGAACTCGGCGTGACGATCACCGATGCCGCCGTCGACGGTGAGGTCACGGTGGTGTTCTGCGATTTGCTCGACGATGGCCGGCGCGGCTGTCCCGGTTGTGGTGGCGAGGGCATCTACCGCGACACCGTGATCCGGCGGGTGACCGATGTACCGGTGGTCGGGCATCCGCTGCGGCTGCGGGTCCGGGTGCCTCGCTACCGGTGTGTCGACCCTGGCTGTGATCGGGAAGTGTTCGCCCACAACACCTCCCGGCTCGCCCGACCGGGCTGGTCGACCACGCGCCGATGCGCCCGCTACATCTGCCGCCGGCTGATGATTGACCGAGCCACCGTCGCCGCGGTAGCCCGCGAGTTGGGCCTGTCGTGGGACACCGTCAACACCATCGCGATGGATGCCACGCAGATGATCGTGGCCAACGACACCGGTCGACTGGACGGGGTTCGGGTCATCGGTGTCGATGAGCACCGCTGGTCTCACACCCACCGGCCGGGCGAGGACGGATATGTCACCGTCATCGTCGACCTCACTGCGGTGCTCGACGGGACTGGTCGTGCGCGGCTGCTCGACCTGGTGCCCGGGCGCTCGGCAGCAGCGTTGAAGACCTGGCTGGCCGCGCAGAGCCAGGTCTTCCGGGACCAGGTAGAAGTCGTAGCCATGGACGGATTCGGCGGCTACAAGACCGCAGCTACCGAGGCCCTGCCCGACGCCACGCCGGTGATGGACCCCTTCCACGTCGTCGCGTTGGCCGGGGCCAAGCTCGACTTGTGCCGCCAGCGCATTCAACAAGCCACCTGCGGGCATCGCGGCCGCGCCGGCGATCCCCTCTACCGGGTACGGCGCACTCTGCGCACCCGATACCCACTGCTCAACCATCGTCAAAAAGCCTGGCTGGAAGCCGTTTTCGCCGACGAGAACCACATCGCGGTCGAACTATGCTGGGCCTTCTACCAACGCATGATCGCCGCCTACGCACACCCCGACCGCCGCCGCGGCAAGACCATGATGACCGCGATCATCGACGCACTGCGCAACGGTGTCCCCGCCGTATTGGAGGAACTGGCACAACTCGGCCGGACCCTGCACCGGCGCCGCCACGACATATTGGCCTACTTCGACCACCACGCCTCCAACGGACCCACCGAAGCCATCAACGGCCGCCTCGAAGCACTACGCAGAAACGCCCTCGGATTCAGAAATCTGACCCACTACCGATTGCGCTCACTACTGCACTGCGGCAACCTGGCCCAGCTCATCGGCGCACTCTAATTCCGGAAGAGCCGCTTTGACGCGGATGCCTTTGCGGATGTCGGGCAGGGCGGTGGGGATGCTGGCCAGGTAGAGCTGCTCGGTTTTTTCCTTGGCCAGGATGAGGAGTCGGTTCTGCAGGTCGGCGATCTTGCGTCCGATCTTGGCGGGGTTGAGGCTGTCACGGTAGGCGATCAGTTCGGCCTGCTGTGCCCGGCTGAGAGTCCCGGCGGCCAGCAGTCGCTCCAGCGGGGTGTGCGGGGCGTCGTAGAGGCGCGGGCGGCGGCCATCGGTGGTGCTGGCGTAGCCGATGGGTTTGATGGTCGGGGTTAGGTAGTTGAGCCGGTCGTTGACCAGGGGCCATAGCCGGTTGAGCACGGCGCGTTCCTCGCCGGTGTCGTAGCGGTAGTAGAACGCGTACTTGCGCACCAGATGGTTGTTCTTGGACTCGATGGTGGCCTGGTCGTTTTTCTTGTACGGCCGCGACCGGGTGAAGAAGATCTCCATCTGCGCGGCCCATTTAATGACGGCCTTGTTCAAGAACTCGCTACCGTTGTCGAAGTCCAGGCCGACCACCTCGAAAGGCACCTCCTCGACTGCGGTCTTCAACGTCGCCAGGATGTGGGTGTGGGCGTTGTTACGCACACTGCGGGTGAATGTCCAGCCGGTGTGCACGCAGGTCAGGTTCACCGTCCGGGCGAATTCGCCTTTGAGTGTCGGCCCGCAGTGGGCGACCGTGTCGCCCTCGAAAAAGCCTGGCGCAGCTTCGATTTCGTCGGTGGCCTTACGGATCGTGACCGAGGACCGCAACAGCGGCGAAGGCTTGGTGGTGCTCTTACCCTTGACTTGATCGGTGGCCTTGGCCGGCGCCAGGTAGCGATCGATCGTGGCAGCGCTCATCGCCAGCAGTTCCTCACGCACCGCCGGGCTGTAGCGCTCCCGGCCAAAACCCAACTCGCCGTGGCGTTCTAGCCCATCAAGCTGGAGCCGCATCGAGGCAGCCAGATACTTACCGCACTGGCCCCCTGAAGCGGCCCAGACCTTTTGCAGCACCTTGAGCGCGTCGTAGGAATACTTCGGCGCCCGCGGCTTGCGTGGCCGCTTGGCAACACTGCGGCCTGGACCCGGCGGCTGCTTGCCCGCCGCAGCCAGCCTGCGGCGGGCATTGTCGCGCGACCAGCCAGCGACCTCGACAACCTGATCCAGGACACGCCCCTTGTCCTTCTTCGAAGCCTTCGCGTACGCCTTGGCGAACCTGGTGGTGATCTCCGCGCGAGAACTCATCGACAACCCACTTCCCATGCCTCACGACAGTCACCACTTCGCGGGCATTCTTACGTGAGGCACCGAGGGTGTTTCGCGGGCAGTTTTCGTGAGTCAAGCCG
>DASZKQ010000460.1:0-10114 GCA_035552835.1 Mycobacterium sp.
CCGGGTTTCGTTGGCGTACGCAGATTCCAGATCAAGCGCCAGGCCCTCGACAGCCGATTGCTTGGTCGCTGAGACGGCAAGCGGGGCGTTGGCCGCGATTCGCTCGGCGTAGTCATAGGCAGTTTCCATCAGCTGGTCCGCCGACACCACGCGATTGATCAGCCCCATGGCGAGCGCGCGCTCCGCGTGCACCATGTCCGCGGTCAACAGCAATTCCATCGCAAACGCGTAGGGCAGCTGGCGAGGCAGCCGCACAGTGCTGCCGCCGCCCGCGAACAATCCGCGCTTCGGCTCCATCACGGCGAATCGTGCCTCGGGCACGGCGACGCGAATATCGGTGGAGGTCAACATTTCGAATCCGCCCGCCACGCACACACCGTTGACGGCGGCGACGATCGGCTTGTAGATCGGAAACTGATGCAGGACAGCATGAATAGCGTCGGTTTTGTTCCATCCGGCAGGCTGGGGTAAGTCCCCGGTCAACTCTGGAATGAACTTTTTGAGATCCGCGCCGGTGCAAAAATCGCGGCCAACGCCGGTGATAACGGCAACCCACGCCTCGGCATCGTCGCGAAAGGCGGCCCAAGCGTGGGCAAGATCGCGGAAATGCGCCATGTCGAGCGAGTTTCGCGTCTCGGGCCTGTTGATCGTGATCGTCACGATGCGACCGTCCCGCAGGTAGTCGATGCTCACCGCGTCCTTCGAGGTTGCTTTGTGACCAACACGGTACCGACTCCTTTAGCACTCCCATAGGTCAGACTGCCAGGTGAAGGTGCGAGCACTATCCTTAGGCGGATCGACGCCGTTACCGATACCCGTCGACCCGAGCTGGACACCATTCACAGAATTGAGGGGCCATGGCCGAATTCGATCCACATGAAGGTGAAGCGCAAACCATTGTGAATCTGGCTGAGGCGGCGATGCACATGTACCGCGCTGCCATCGATTCTCTGCCTTTCCCTGAGGACAAGAAGTTCCAGAAACGCGCCGACGTGGTTCTCACCGGCATGCGGAAACTGCGCGCGGCGCTGACGGAGGCGGCAAGCCACAGCAGGCCGAGCCCCACCGTCATGATGGCGCTCAGCGATGTCCGCAGGCGCTACGACGATCTGATGGAGCGTGCCACGGACGCCCCCGGAGCAACTCTGGGCCAACAGCTCTACACCGCACGCATCCATGCGAAGTTGTCGGCGCACGAGGCGGCCAACGGAATGGGACTTCGATCAGATCTGCCGGACGAACTCGAATTCGGGGCAGCTCCCAGCGACAAGGAGACGCCGCTGGTCCAACAGCTGATTGCGGCGATCCGCGCGGTGGCAGGTCTAGAGGACCTCGACCACCCACTGCCACCCGTCGGAGAGAACTTGAACGGCTGGGATGAAGCGCTGGTCGTGAACGGCGCCGGCGAAGAGGCCAACGCGGCAGCTCACTAGCTCACCGAATCGTCAGACCGGTCAGCGCCCTGGCGATGACAAGCCGCTGAATCTCGCTGGTGCCTTCAAAGATGGTGAAGATCTTGGCATCCCGGTGCATCCGCTCGACCGGGTAATCGCGGGTGTAGCCGTTGCCGCCGAGGATTTGGATTGCTTCATCGGTGACGTACACCGCGGTCTCGCTGGCATACAACTTCGCCATTGAGCCCTCCGCTGAGGTGAACGGCTTGTCATTTCGTTGCATCCAGCTGGCCCGCCAGACCAGCATTCGCGATGCGTCGACGCGGCTTTTCATGTCGGCCAGCTTGAACGCGATGGCTTGGAATTCGGCGATCTTCCGCCCGAACTGTTCGCGCTGGCGAGAGTATTCCAGCGCGTATTCGTAGGCGGCGCGCGCGATGCCCAACGCCATCGCACCCACCACTGGGCGGGTGCGCTCAAACGTCATCATCGCCGCCTGGCTGGATGTGCGATGTCCTTCCCGAATCTTGGCGATTCGACGCTCGAAACGCTCTCTGCCGCCGAGGATTAACTCACCAGGAAGCCGGACATCATCGAGCACCACCTCAGCCGTGTGGGATGCCCGGATACCGTGCTTCTTGAACTTTTGTCCCTGGGACAAGCCCTTGGTGCCGGGGGGCACGATGAACGTCGCCTGCCCCCGAGTGCCCAACTCGGGCTCCACCGACGCCACAACCACATGGACATTGGCGATTCCGCCGTTGGTAGCCCACGTCTTGGTGCCGTTGAGCACCCACTCGTCGGCGGCTTCGTCATACCTTGCCCTGGTGCGGACGGCTCCCACGTCGGAACCGGCACCGGGTTCAGACGAGCAGAACGCCGCCAGCTTGGGGTCGCCCGGCGTGCCGAACATCTGCGGCAGCCACTCGCCGAGTTGCTGCGGGGTGCCGTTGGCGGCCAGTGCGGCCGCCGCAAGCCCGGTGGCCATGATCGACAACGCAATCCCGGCGTCACCCCAGAACATTTCCTCGAATACCGTCGGCATGCCCAGACCGCTGGATTCGGCCGCCATCTGGGCGAATAGGTCGGGGGTGTAGAGCCCGACCTTGGCAGCCTCTTGAATGATCGGCCACGGGGTTTCTTCCCGCTCGTCCCACTCCGCGGCGGCCGGCCGGATAACCGATTCGGCAAATTCATGCACCCAGTCACGGACGTGGACCACTTCCTCCGACAGGTCCATCGAAAACGTGGCGTCCATCAGCGCTCCCATCAGCGACGTCTGTGCTTTCGCCTGCTCGTCTTCGGGCAGCCAACACATACAGTAAACGCTTGTATACTGAGTCGACAAACCGGCAGCTCAGAGGAGGCCGTACGCAGCGCAGCGATATCCAAGCGGTCGGCGATCTGGCGGGGCAGGCGTCGTCGATGGTGACGACCCTGGTGCGTGGGATGCACGCCGGGATCGCCGGCCGGGTCTTCGGTTCAATCGGGCCACTGGCAGCACCTACAAGAGTGATCCATGACGGGATCACCCGCGAGATCTACGGCGGTGTGGACCGAGGCATCCGCGGTGCAACCCAAGCCGTTGGTGCGGTAGCCGCAGAAATCTGGGGTAGCGACGCCCACGAAGCTCTCGAATCGCGCGCTGAATCGGCCGCGGTCGTCGCCGCGGTCAATGGCTTGTATGGGGACGAGTTGACTGAGCGCGACAACCCGCTCGCGGGCGCGATGGACATCCGCAACCGCGGCAAACCGGTTGAGCCGACGGCCGATTCGCTTGCGGCGGTATTTTCGACGGCCACCGAGCGGGTCGTGGTGTTTCTGCACGGCTGGTGCCTTTCCGAGCGGTCATGGTCTCGGCGGCCACGCGAGGGCTCTGAGGGAAACGACAACCGCAGCTACGGCGAACGGCTACACGACGACTTGGGATTCAGCCCGGTTTATCTGCGGTACAACACCGGGCTGCACGTCTCGGTCAACGGCCGAACGCTCGCCGAAATACTGGACCGGCTGTACCGCCAATGGCCGGTCCCAATCACCGAGCTCGTGCTGGTGGGCCACTCGATGGGCGGTCTGGTAGCGCGCAGCGCTTGCCATTACGGCGCTCAGCAACAGCATGGATGGACCGACGCGGTCAGCCATGTCGTGTGCCTCGGCTCACCACATCTGGGAGCCGACGTGGAAAAGGGCGTGAGCATCGCGTCGTGGGCGTTGGCCCGGCTGCCCGAAACCCGTGCCATCGCAACGTTTTTGAACTCCCGCAGCGACGGCGTCAAGGATCTCCGTTTTGGCGCCTGCCTCGATGAGGACTGGTGTGACGCCGACCCCGACGAGTTCCTGCACGACCGTTGCCACGAGGCGCCGTTCCTGCCTCATGCCACCTACCACTTCGTGGCTGCAACCGTCACGCCGCCGCTGCTCGGGATGATCGCCGGTGATCACCTCGTGCGGTCGCCAAGCGCAGCGGGCCGCGGTAGGTCGCGGCGCATTCCCTTCGACGCAGATCAAGGACTGACGCTGACCGGGTTGAACCACTTCGACTTGCTGAACCATCCGGTGGTCTATGCAAAGCTGCGCGACTGGCTAACCCGCTAGGGCGGCGATGCGAGCTGCCACGTCGGCCGCGACGGCCAACGTCTGCGGATCATCGGCTGCCACGTAGCGGTCGGCGGTGGTGTCGTAGCTGGCGCCCGCGATCGATCCGTGGTCGGCGTGCAACTCGACCACCTCCACCGGCCACTCGTTCCGCCGCAGGGCCGAGGCGAACTCGCGGGTCGCCGCGACCGGAATGACGTCGTCGGATAGGCCGTGCAGCAGAGTAAACGGCCAGCGTCGCGGGTCCTGCTTGAGCTGGGTGGCCGGGACTCGACCGAAAATCGGATCGGTGACCATGAACGCCCCGGCGAGGCAGACAGTGTGCGAGAAAGCGACATCAACTCGTTGCGCCTGAATTGTCAGCCCGGCCGCCGCCGCACCGCCCATCGACCATCCGACAAGCACCAGGCCATCGGGGTCGTCAACGCGGTCCCGGGCAAAATGCACCGAGCGCAGCAGGTCGGCGCGCCCACCATCGTCGGCATGTGAGTTCCAGTCGGGGACCACGACGCCTAAGCCATGGCGGACCAGCAGCTCGGCGAGTGGCCGGACCGCGAGGCGGGCGTCGGCCTGCTGGCCGTGCCACAACAGCACGGTCCGTTGTGCGGGTTTGCCGGAAACATCTACCAACCGACCCGGGGCGTATTCGACGGTCTCCATACCCTCCAGGCTGGCCTACCGGCTAAGCCATTACGGCTTCGGCGGTGGCGCTCCGCCTAACAGCGAGCCGAGGATACCTAACGGGAGGCCTGCCTCCGCCGGGGTTTTGCCCGGGTCGGGGACCGCCGCGTCATTCTTTTGCCACGGCTGGCAACCGTCCGTCTTGAACGCCTTATCAGTCGGGTCGATCCGCACGACCTGCGGCTTCTTGCTCATAGCGTTGTCGACCAACTGCTTGCCGTCATCGCCGGCGACCCGTTTCCAATAGCAGACGCCGTCACCTTGCGGCCCGGCGGAGGTGTAGGTGCCGGGCACGATGTCGGTGCCCACCGCGAACGTACCGTCGTGGTCGATGCTCGTCTTCGGCCCGGCCGGTGCTGGCCCGGGCGGAGGCGCGGGGGCCGGTGCAGGCGGCGGCGCAGGGGGATCGGCGCTGGCTAGGCCGCCAGCCGCCCCCCAGCTCAACGCGATGAGCGCCGCGGCGGCGACAGCGGTTGACTTCGACCTCACGAATAGCAGCATACGGGGTTTGCTCGAGGCACGCCCGAGCCCGATTGGGCTGCTAGGCGGTCTTGGTGAGCAGCGGCAACAGCAACCGGCGGCGCGCAGAATTGGCATCAGCGAAGTACTGCAGCGCCTCGTGGGCCGAGCCGAAGACGGGGAAGCTGCAATCCTCCTGGGTGACCAGCAGCGTTGTGTTTACTGCTTGGCTGGGGACCACTGACCACTCCAGCCCGGCGGCGCTGCAAACCTCATCCAACCGATGAAGAAGTCGAACAGCTTGTGCTGCAAAGCAATTCAAACCGGACAAGTCAAGGACAAACGGCTTGTCCGGCAGGATGAAGCGCTTGGAGTACTCGCTGACCTGGTCGACATTCGTCGCGTCGACCACACCGCTGATCGTCACAACGGTTGCCAGGTGACGACACTGCGCGCGCACCGCGGCGCCGTTGCAGTCGAACGGGAGATGGGCGTGACGGGGCGTCATGTACGAGGCTGCGCTCTCGATCGAATCGTTCATGAGGCCCCCAGTTCTCAAACGCTATTGCTGCAAGTCTGTTTGAGACGCTAATTGGTTACTCTAAGGTCACTGGGCGAACCGTTTAATACTTTGGTAAGAAACAATTTTCAGTTACCGGCCAGTACGCCCCGATGATGTGTCGACAGCCGGCCGGCTGGGCCCTCGCCTAGGTCAGCCGCTTGACCGACCCGGCATGGCCGAGGGCGTGCTCGTACGTCTCGAGGTTGTCGCGAGAAATCTTCGCGTGCACCGGACGTTCGAGAAGGAAACGGAGCACCGGATTGAAGGCGTGATAGGTCTCATGGAAGGTCAGCACGGTGCTGCCGTCGGGTTGTTCCTCCAGTTCGTGGTACCCCTCGGCGCGCGACCACAGCGGCTTGCCAATCGCCACATAGCGCGAGAGCTTGTTGATCTTCGCCTCGGTAACGGTCTCCCACGAACGCCCCTTGCCGCCCGACAGCAGGTACTTAGGCACCGGATAGACACAGGTGCGGACCAGTCCCTCACCGGCTTCGTCGCCTTCGTTGAGGATCTCCATGCTGCCGGTCGGCCACTCGAGCACCCGGGGTCTGGGTGCGTTCGGCGGCGCCGGTGGATGCAACACCCGCCATACTTTTTTCGGGGGTGCATCGACGTGAAATCGCACGGTGTAGGACTGCATCAGCTTTCTCCATCAGGCTGTCCCCATGTATCCCAATAAGTGACGGTCTCCGCGGGCGGCCGTGACGCCGGCCGGAAGTCGGTGCCAATCGTGTAGGCCACTGGGAACAGCGCGGCCTGCGTGACGGTGGCCGGAATTCCCAGCAGTTCGGCCACCTCTTGTTCCTTGGCCAAATGCATTGTCGTCCAAACCGATCCGAGACCGCGGGACCGAAGGGCAAGCAAAAAGCTCCAGCCGGCCGGGATGATCGATGCCCAAGCGGATGAGGCAACCAGCAGATCATTGCCATCAAAGCGGCGCTGCAGGCATGGGATGACGTGCACCGGAACTTCAGCCAGCGTTTCGGTCAGGCTTAGCGCACCGCGGTACACCCGTCGGGTCTGCGGATCGGACTCGGTCGCGGCGGCGTGAGCCAGATACTCAGCGCCGATGCTGCGGTAGATTTCGGCGATCGCCGCGCGCTTGTCCGCGTCGGTAATCACCAGCCACCGCCAATCCTGCGCATTGCTCGCCGTGGGCGCCTGCATTGCCACTTGCAGGCATTCCAGGATCACGTCACGACCGACCGGCCGGGTCAGGTCAAGACGTTTGCGCACCGATCGGGTAGTGGTGAGCAATTCGTCGACCGATCCGATGTCCACTCTTCTCGACGGCCCTCTCAGAGGTCGATCGCGCATGACTGATCGACGCCCAGCACAGTCAACGACCGCCCCAGACCAAGGAACACCGCCACACACAGTGTCAGATCAAGGATTTCCGGGTCGGTGAACAATTCACGAAGCCGATCGACGAACGCGTCGTCGATCGATCCATGATCGTTGGCGAAACGTTCGGCGTACTCGATAGCGAGGCGCTGCCGCGGCGTGTAGCCGGGGTAAGTGGCGTAGGCGGCGACGTTCTCATAAAGCTCCGGTGCGACGCCGGCCTCGAGCACCGACGGTGCGCGAAAGTCCGAGCACGCGACGCAGTCGTTGATCTGTGCGATGCGCATCCTGGCCAGTTCGCGCTCTTCTGGCGGCAAGATGCTCTGCTGGTAGGCCCCGCGGATCATCCGTTCAACCATGTCGCCCAGCGGCGGCCGCAGTGTCCAAATCATCGCGGCCTCACCGCCCGGACCGTCGGGCACATCAAGCCTGGCCATGGGTGCGAGCAAACCAGATGCCTGGCTTCACTGTCCAGGTTGGATTACCGTCCGTTGAGCGGAAACGTTGCACGGTGCAGCATCGCGCGTGGGAGGTCTCGGCATGCTTTTCATGCACGAGGTGCACAAGGTGCGCGGACGCGCCGAGGACGAATTCGAAGCCGCCTTTCGACACGGCTGGATGCCCACAGTTGGCGGGGGAGACGAGGCCCGGCTGCTTTGGTACGCCAACCACGCACACGGCAGCGGCCCCGCCTACACCGTGGTCACCGTGACCGCGGTTCGCGACGGAGCGGCATGGGAGCGCCTGGCGCTGCGGATTCAGAAGGGCGATCTGCGGCAGTGGATGCGCCAGCTCGACGAGCTTCGCCACGACGTCGAGGCCAAGATCCTGATGGCGCTTCCATGGTCGCCACTGCAGGACCTGCCGTTCGGCGAGGTACCTGTCGATGGCCGGGAACACGAGCTGACCCTCTACATGGAGGACACCATGTGGCCCTACGAGGACAAGTTCACCGAATACATCGACCGAGGCGGTGAGGTGTACTCCAAGAGCCTTGAGGCGCCGGCTGCAATGTTGACCATCCAAGCCGCGTTCCAGCCTGCCCTGGGCAGCCAGCTGCGCCGTGAAGTAGTGCTGATGCAGCGCATCCGCCAGCCCGAGGCATTACTGAACCTCCTTCGTACCGAAATCCCGCCGGACTACCGCGCGCCGGGAACTTGGATGTACGACGCTTTGGACCTGCGGGATCAATGGACCAGCAGGCTGCTCCGGACCTCGTCGTGGTCACCGCTGTATTGAGCCGCGGATGAACATCGGCACGATCATCGACAACGCCGCCACCGGCGATCCTGACCGCGTCGCGCTCATCATCGGCAACCGCAGGATCGGCTACGGCGAGCTAGCGACGGCCGTCGCACGCTGCGCCGCCGGGCTGGCTGCGAACGGGGTGGTGGCCGGAAGCCGCGTCGCCGTCGTCGACGGCGGCAGCCTGCTGTCGATCGCATCGGTGCTCGGCGCCGCGCGCATCGGTGCGGCTGCGGCGCTGATGAATCCCGCGCTCACCTCACCGGAGCTGCGGGACATGCTGCGCAATGCGGGATGCGTCGGGGTCGGGATCGCCGGGGAACCATACGCCGACCAGTTGCGTGCAGCGGGGGCGACCAGGACGTTGACGCCCGCCGATCTATTGAGCGGTCACCGGCTTTCGCGGGTGTCGCCCGTCGAAGAGATGGCCGACCGCGACGCCCTGGTGCTCTTCACCAGCGGCACGACCGGACTCCCGAAGGCCGTCGGGATCACTAGCGGACAATTGACTGCGCGGATTCGGGGAATTGGGGCGCCGTTCCGCGCGAACGCGGCGGCCACGGTCGGGATGATGTGCGTCCCGTTCTTCCACGTCGGCGGCTCGCTGGGCATGCTCGGCAGCCTCTACTCGGGCAACACCTCGGTCGTGCAGCAACGGTTCGACGCCGGCGACTGGCTGCGCTTGGTGCGGGAGCATCGGGTACGCACCGCGTTCCTGGTGCCGACGATGCTCCAGCGCATCCTCGACCATCCCGACTTCACCGACACCGACGTGAGCTCGCTGCTGGCCATCGCCTACGGTGCGGCCGCGGCGCCCGTCGCGTTGGTGCGCCGTGCAATGGCCGCGCTGCCACATGTGGCGTTTGCCAACGTATTCGGCCAGACCGAGACACTCGGCGCCTACACCACCTTGTCGCCGGAGGATCACCGCGACCCCAACCGGGTGGGATCGGTAGGCAGGCCGCTGCCCGGAGTCGAGGTGCGAGTAGTGGATCCCAATACCGGCAGCGACGTCGAGACGGGAAGCGTCGGCGAGTTGTGGGTGAACACTAGCCAGAACGTCAGCCAAGGCTGGCTGCATACCGGTGACCTTGCCCGCCAGGATGGCGACGGCTACATCTATCCCAGTGGTCGGTTGAGCGACACCATCAACCGCGGCGGAGAGAAGTTCGGGCCGACCGAGGTTGAGGAAGCACTGCGTGCCCATCCGGCGGTCACCGACGTGGCGGTGGTCGGGTTCACCGACGACGAGATGGGCCAGCGGGTGGCAGCGGCCGTGGTGGCTCGTCTTCCCCTAACGCTCAAGGAGCTGCGATCGCATTGTCGTGATCGCCTCGCCTATTTCAAGCTGCCTGAACGGCTGATGATCGTCGACCACATACCGTACAGCGAGACCGGCAAGATCAATCGCCGTCAGCTCGCCGCGTTGATCGCCGACCAGGCTTGAGCCACCGAGAGGAGTCGCCGTGCTGTTCCTTCACGAGACCCACCAGGTCGTCGGTACTCGCGAGGACGACTTCGAGGCGGCCTACCGCGAGGGCTGGATGCCCACACTGGCGCAGCAGGACGATGCTCGGCTGCTCTGGTACGCCAACCATGCGCACGGATCGGGGGCGGCTTACAACGTCGTCACCATCACCGGCATCGCGGACGGCGCGGCTTGGGAGAGCCTGGCGCGCCGGGCACAAACAGGCGATCTGGCGCCATGGATGCGCGAGCTGGACAACCTGCGCCACGAGGTCACCGGAAAGATCCTGCTGCCGGTCGAGTGGTCACCCCTACAAGAAGTGGACCTGACGAGCGTGCCCACCGACGGCGCAACGCATCCGCTCAG
>DASZKQ010000461.1:0-4149 GCA_035552835.1 Mycobacterium sp.
CGGCAAGCTGTGGATGCGCTCGCTGGGCACGCTCAAACAAGTCGATGTGGTTCTTCGCCGCGTCGACGCGGTCTACGCGGACCCCCTGGACCTTCGCGCCGATTCCAGGCTGGGTGTCGTCGGATTGGTGGAGGCGCAACAGCGCGGAACGGTGACCGTGGTCAACACCCTGGGCAGCGGCATCCTGGAAAGCCCAGGGCTGTACCGTTTCCTGCCCGAGCTGGCCGAGCGACTGCTCGGCGAAGCCCCGCTGCTGGGGACCGCACCGGTCTACTGGGGCGGCATCGCCGGCGAACGGTCGCACCTGCTGGCCAATCTCTCGTCGCTGTTGATCAAGTCCACTGTTGGCCAGAAAACCCTTGTCGGTCCCACGCTTTCGTCTTCCCAGCTGACTGAATTGGCGGCGCGGATCGAGGACATGCCGTGGCAGTGGGTCGGCCAAGAGCTGCCGCAGTTCTCATCGGCACCGACCGATCATGCCGGCGTGTTGTCGTCGGCCGGCATCGGCATGCGGTTGTTCACCGTTGCCCAACGCAGCGGCTATGCGCCGATGATCGGCGGCGTCGGCTATGTGCTGGCGCCCGGACCCGACGCATACACGTTGAAAACCGTTGCGGCAAAGGATCTCTGGGTACGCCCAACTGAGCGGGCCCGAGCCGAGGCGGTCACCGTTCCAGTTGTGGAGCCCTTGGTTACGCCGCCGGTGAAGACCGCCGCGGGCACCTGGGCGGTCAGCTCGCCACGTGTGCTGTCCGATCTGTTCTGGATGGGACGCTACGGCGAGCGCGCGGAGAATATGGCCCGATTGCTGATCGTCGCCCGCGACCGCTTCCACGTATACCGGCTCCAGCAGGACACCGAAGAAAGCGAGTGCGTGCCGGTGCTGATGGCCGCGCTGGGCCGGATCACCGGGTCCGACACCGGAGCCGACCACGACCACGCCGAGATGATCGCCATCGCCCCCTCGACGCTGTGGTCACTGACCGTGGACACCGACCGGCCGGGATCACTGGTCCAGTCGGTGGACGGGCTGGCACTTGCCGCCAGGGCGGTGCGCGACCAGTTGTCGAACGACACGTGGATGGTGCTGGCCGGCGTGGAGCGCGCGCTTGCACACAAGGCGGATCCGCCGCAATCGCTCGCATGGGCAGACACCTTGCTCGCCTCGGCTCATTCGCAGACGCTGGCCGGGATGCTGACGCTGTCGGGGATCGCCGGCGAGTCGATGGTGCGCGACGTGGGCTGGACGATGATGGACATCGGCAAACGTATTGAACGCGGCCTATGGCTGACCACGTTACTGGGGGCCACCCTGACCACGGTGCGCAGCGCCACCGCCGAGCAAACCGTCATCGAGGCAACACTTGTGGCGTGTGAATCGTCGGTCATCTACCGGCGCCGGACGGTCGGCAAGGTGAGTGTCGCCGCCGTGACAGAACTGATGCTGTTCGACGCGCAAAACCCGCGATCGCTGCTGTATCAGCTCGAGCGGCTGCGGGCCGACCTCAAGGACATGCCCGGCTCATCGGGATCGTCGCGTCCGGAGCGAATCGTGGACGAGATCGGAACGATACTGCGCCGGTCGCATCCCGCCGAGTTGGACGAGGCCACCGACGGGCGTCGCGCGAAGCTGGCGGACCTGCTCGCTGCGATACATGCCGCGTTGCGCGATCTGGCCGAGGTCATCACCGAAACGCAGCTGGCCCTGCCGACCGGCATGCAGCCGCTATGGGGCCCCGACGAGCGGCGGGTGATGCCGGCCTAGCCGGCGATCGCGGCGCGCCCCTTCGACGCCGTGGTCAGCTCGTCGATAACGGTGTGGATGAACTGCATTTTCTGCAAGACGGCGACCGGCAGCACGAAGGGGTACAGGTCGTCGTGGCCCATCGACCGGTTCACCATGTTCAGCGACCACGACAACGGCAACCACATCTCGATGATGTTGGGAAAAGCGCTGGGACCCAAGGCCGGCCGGACGAAGGTCGCCGACGCGGGAGCCAGACCACACCAGGCGCAGGTGTCCAGGGTGTCGCGGATGTGCAGATAGTGGGCGAACGTCTCGGCCCAATCCTCGGCGGCGTGCATGGTCGCATATGACGACACAAAGCTCTCCCGCCAACCCTGCGGCGCGCCCTCGCTGTAATGCCGGTCCAGCGCCTCCTGATAGTCGGCGTCGCGATCGCCGAACAGCTCGCTGAACCGGGCCAGGTAATCGCTTGACGGGGTGATCAGCCGGTAGAAGTAGTAATGCCCGACCTCGTGCCGGAAGTGGCCGAGCAGGGTCCGGTACGGCTCGTCCATCTCGACCCGCAGCTGTTCGCGATGGACGTCGTCGCCCTCGGCCAAATCCATTGTGATGACCCCGTTGTCGTGACCGGTCATCACTTTCTCGTGGGCACTGGACAGCAGGCGGAATCCCAGGCCATAGTCGGGATCCCGATCATGCCCGACGATCGGCAACTTCAGCTCGTACAGTTCGGCGACCAGCCGCCGCTTAGCGGCCTCGGCCCGGGCGAACGCCGCCAGCCCGTCGGCGTCGTTATCGTTGGGCCGTTCCAGAGTAAGCGCGCACGATGCGCAGAGTCGGCCGGGGTCGTTGATCGGAACCAGCCAATTGCATTCGGCGAGATGACGATTGGCGCACAGTTCGTAATCGCTGGCGCTGACGAATCCGGGTTTGTCGCCTTCGTGGCCCGTGGTGATCACGAGCGGGGCCATGCTCTCGAGCGAAAATCCCAGCGCGCTGCCACACGCCAGACATGTGGAGTTCTCGAATGTCAGACGCTGACCGCAGTTGGGGCAGTGGAAATCACGCATACAGTGCGTCACCTTCAAAGGGCACCACGTCGACGGCGACGTCGATCACGCTGTTCTCCGAATTGGTGTAGATGATGCCTCGCAGCGGCGGCACGTCCGCGTAGTCGCGGCCCCGCCCCACGACGATGTACCGCTGGTCGACCATCTGGTCGTTGGTGGGATCGAGGCCCAGCCATTCGAATTGACCGGGCTCTTGCGGAGTCCACACGGTGACCCAGGCATGGGTGGCGTCGGTACCGATCATCCGGTCCTTTCCCGGTGGCGGGTCGGTGGCCAGATAACCGGACACGTAGCAGGCCGCCAGGCCGTTGGCTCGCAGGCAGGCGATCGCCAACCGTGCAAAGTCCTGGCATACCCCCTCTCGGGCTGCCAGAACCTCGCTGACTCCGGTGGAAATCGTCGTCGACCCCGACCGGTAGGTGAAGTCGGTGAAGATCCGCGACGCGAGATCGCGCAACACCTCGACCAACGGGCGCTCGGGCGCGAAGCTGGGGGCCGCGTACTCGCGTACTTCGTCGGTGATCTCCGGCGGATTCAGGTCCAGGGTGAACTCGGTGGCCAGTGCTCCCTTGACCCCGGCGGGCCGGGCCGCCTCCCAGGGCTGGACCGCCGGGCCGCTGGTGTACATCCCGGGAGCCAGCGGATACACGTCAACGATGGAGTCGCTGGTGATCGTCAGGGTGCGATGCGGCTCGGTGACGTGGAAATAAGAGCTGATGTTGCCGTAGGCATCGCTGCTGGTGGAGATGTCGGCGGGGGCCGGCTCGATATCGAGGCGGTGCGCGATGCACCGTTGCCGCGGCGAGTCCCGCGGGGTGAGAAAACCGCGACCGTAGGAGCTGGTCACGGTGTCGGAGTAGCGGTACTCGGTGCGATGAGTGACCCGATGGCGGCGGGCGGCCGGGGCCTGCGCTTCGGAAGACGCTTCAGAAGACAATGAGCCACCTCCTGCAATCGATTGCCAATACGGCACCAACCGCACCATAACCGGCGCACAATCGAGGTGTGGCCAAGTGGGACGATGTCGCCCGCATCGTTGGTGAGCTCCCACTCACCTCCGAGCAGTCAGCGCACGACTGGCGGGTCGGCAAGAAATTGCTGGCGTGGGAGCGGCCGCTGCGCCCGTCCGACCGTGAAGCGCTGGCAATGAATGGGGCGGAGCCGCCCGAGGGCGACATCCTCGCGGTTCGGGTGTCAGATGAGGGCGTCAAGTTCGCGTTGATCGCCGACGAGCCGACGGTGTATTTCACCACCCCGCATTTCGACGGCTATCCGGCGGTGCTGGTCAAATTGGCCGAGATCGAGGTTCCCGGTCTCGAGGAGCTGATCACC
>DASZKQ010000462.1:0-4183 GCA_035552835.1 Mycobacterium sp.
CGGCAAGCTGTGGATGCGCTCGCTGGGCACGCTCAAACAAGTCGATGTGGTTCTTCGCCGCGTCGACGCGGTCTACGCGGACCCCCTGGACCTTCGCGCCGATTCCAGGCTGGGTGTCGTCGGATTGGTGGAGGCGCAACACCGCGGAACGGTGACCGTGGTCAACACCCTGGGCAGCGGCATCCTGGAAAGCCCAGCGCTGTCGCGCTTTCTGCCCGAGCTGGCCGAGCGACTGCTCGGCGAAGCCCCGCTGCTGGGGACCGCACCGGTCTACTGGGGCGGCATCGCCGGCGAACGGTCGCACCTGCTGGCCAATCTCTCGTCGCTGTTGATCAAGTCCACTGTCGGTGGGACAACCCTTGTCGGGCCGACACTTTCGTCTAGCCAGCTCACTGACTTGGCTGCGCGGATCGAGGACAGGCCGTGGCAGTGGGTCGGCCAGGAGCTGCCGCAGTTCTCATCGGCACCGACCGATCATGCCGGCGTGTTGTCGTCGGCCGACATCGGCATGCGGTTGTTCACCGTTGCCCAACGCAGCGGCTATGCGCCGATGATCGGCGGCGTCGGCTATGTACTGGCGTCCGGGCCCGCCGCGTACACGCTGAAAACCGTTGCGGCAAAAGACCTCTGGGTACGGCCAACCGAGCGCGCCCGAGCCGAGGCGGTCACCGTTCCAGTTCTGGAGCCCTCGGTTACGCCGCCGGTGAAGACCGCCGCGGGTACCTGGGCGGTCAGCTCGCCGCGTGTGCTGTCCGACCTGTTCTGGATGGGACGCTACGGCGAGCGCGCGGAGAATATGGCCCGGTTGCTGATCGTCGCCCGCGACCGCTTCCACGTCTACCGGCTCCAGCAGGACACCGAAGAAAGCGAATGCGTGCCGGTGCTGATGGCCGCGCTGGGCCGGATCACCGGGTCCGACCGAGGAGCCGACCACGACCACGCCGAGATGATCGCCATCGCCCCGTCGACGTTGTGGTCACTGACCGTGGACACCGACCGGCCGGGATCTCTGGTCCAGTCGGTCGACGGGCTGGCACTTGCCGCCAGGGCGGTGCGCGACCAGTTGTCCAACGACACCTGGATGGTGCTGGCCGGCGTGGAGCGCGCGCTTGCACACAAGGCGGATCCGCCGCAACCGCTCGCATGGGCAGACACCTTGCTCGCCGCGGCTCATTCGCAGACGCTGGCCGGGATGCTGACGCTGTCGGGGATCGCCGGCGAGTCGATGGTGCGCGACGTGGGCTGGACGATGATGGACGTCGGCAAACGTATCGAACGCGGCCTGTGGCTAACCGCGTTGCTGGGGGCCACACTGACCACGGTCCGCAGCGCCACTGCCGAGCAAACCGTCATCGAGGCAACACTGGTCGCGTGTGAATCGTCGGTCATCTACCGGCGCCGGACGGTCGGCAAGGTCAGTGTCGCCGCGGTGACCGAGCTGATGCTGTTCGACGCGCAAAACCCGCGATCGCTGCTGTATCAGCTGGAGCGGTTGCGGGCCGACCTCAAGGACTTGCCCGGTGCATCGGGATCGTCGCGTCCGGAGCGGATGGTCGAAGAGATCGGAACGCGACTGCGCCGGTCGCATCCCGCCGAGTTGGACCAGGTCACCGACGGGCGTCGCGCGAAGCTGGCGGACCTACTCGCTGCGATACATGCCGCGTTGCGCGATCTGGCCGAGGTCATCACCGAAACGCAGCTGGCCCTGCCGACCGGCATGCAGCCGCTGTGGGGCGGCGACGAACGGCGGGTGATGCCGTGAGTGATGGCGGCCTTGAGCGCGACGCCCCCGCACCTACGCACTGACGGCGGCGCGGCCGCTCGACTCCGAGGTCACCTCGTCGATCACGGTGTGGATGAACTGCATTTTCTGCAAGACGGCGGACGGCAGCACGAAGGGATACAGGTCGTCGTGGCCCATCGACCGGTTCACCATGTTCAGCGACCAGGACAACGGCAGCCACATCTCGATGATGTTTGGAAATGCGCTGGGACCCAAGGCCGGCCGGTCGAAGGTCGCCGACGCCGGTGCCAGACCGCACCAGGCGCAGGTGTCCAGGGTGTCGCGGATGTGCAGGTAATGGGCGAATGTCTCGGCCCAGTCCTCAGCGGCGTGCATGGTCGCATACGACGACACAAAGCTCTCCCGCCAACCCTGCGGCGCGCCCTCGCTGTAATGCCGATCCAATGCCTCCTGATAGTCGGCGTCGGGATCGCCGAACAGCTCGTTGAACCGTGCCGGGTAATCGCTTGACGGGGTGATCAGCCGGTAGAAGTAGTAATGCCCGACCTCGTGCCGGAAGTGGCCGAGCAGGGTCCGGTACGGCTCGTCCATCTCAACCTTCAGCTGTTCGCGATGGACGTCGTCGCCCTCGGCCAAATCCAGTGTGATGACCCCGTTGTCGTGACCGGTCATCACGTTCTCGTGCGCACTGGACAGCAGGCGGAATCCCAGGCCGTAATCGGGATACCGATCACGACCGACAATCGGCAACTTCAACTCGTACAGCTCGGCGACCAGCCGCCGTTTGGCCGCCTCGGCCCGGGCGAACGCCGCCAGCCCGTCGGCGTCGTTATCGTTGGGCCGTTCCAGGGTCAGCGCACACGATGTGCAGAGTCCGCCGGGGTCGTCGATCGGAACCAACCAATTGCACTCGGCGAGATGGCGATTGGCGCACAGTTCGTAATCGCTGGCGCTGACGAAGCCGGGTTTGTCGCCTCCGTCGCCCGTGGTGATCACCAGCGGGGCCATGCTCTCGAGCGAAAACCCCAGCGCGCTGCCACACCCCAGACAGGTGGAGTTCTCGAATGTCAGACGCTGGCCGCAGTTGGGGCAGTGAAAGTCACGCATCCAGCACATCACCTTCGAACGGCACCACGTCAACGGCTACATCGATCACGCTCTTCTTCGCATTGGTGTAAATGATGCCTCGCAGCGGCGGCACGTCCGCGTAGTCGCGGCCGCGCCCGACGACGATGTACCGCTGGTCGACCATCTGGTCGTTGGTGGGATCAAGCCCCAGCCATTCGAATTGACCGGGCTCTTGCGGAGTCCACACGGTGGCCCAGGCATGGGTGGCGTCGATACCGATCATGCGGTCCTTTCCCGGTGGCGGGTCGGTGGCCAGATATCCGGACACGTAGCAGGCCGCCAGACCATTGGCTCGCAGACAGGCGATCGCCAGCCTCGCAAAGTCTTGACATACCCCCTCTCGGGCAGCCAGAACCTCGGTGACTCCGGTGGAGATCGTCGTCGACCCCGACCGGTAGGTGAAGTCAGTGAAGATCCGCGACGCCAGATCGCACAACACCTCGACCAACGGGCGCCCGGGCGCGAAGCTGGCGGCCGCGTACTCGCGCACTTCGTCGGTGATCTCGGGCGGATTGAGGTCCAGGGTGAACTCGGTCGCAAGCGCCCCTTGGGGCCCCGCCGGCCGGGCAGCCTCCCAGGGCTGGACCGCCGGGCCGCTGGTGTAGATCCCGGGGGCCAGCGGATACACGTCCACGATGGAGTCGCTGGTGATCGTCAGGCTGCGATGCGGCTCCGTGACGTGGAAGTAGGAGCTGATGTTGCCGTAGGCGTCGGGGCTGGTGGAGATGTCGGCGGGAGCCGGGTCGATATCGAGGCGGTGGGCGATGCAACGTTGCCGCAGCGAGTCCCGCGGGGTGAGAAAACCGCGACCGTAGGAGCTGGTCACGGTGTCGGAGTAGCGGTACTCGGTGCGATGAGTGACCCGATGGCGGCGGACGGCCGGGGCCTGCGCTTCAGAAGACGCTTCGGAAGACAATGAGCCACCTCCTGCAATCGATTGCCAATACGGCACCAACCGCACCATAACCGGCGCACAATCGAGGTGTGGCCACGTGGGACGATGTCGCCCGCATCGTTGGTGAGCTGCCACTCACCTCCGAGCAGTCACCGCACGACTGGCGGGTCGGCAAGAAATTGCTGGCGTGGGAGCGGCCGCTGCGCCCGTCCGACCGTGAGGCGCTGGCAATGAATCGGGCGGAGCCGCCCGAGGGCGACATCCTCGCGGTTCGAGTGTCAGATGAGGGCGTCAAGTTCGCGTTGATCGCCGACGAGCCGACGGTGTATTTCACCACCCCGCATTTCGACGGCTATCCGGCGGTGCTGGTCAAATTGGCCGAGATCGAGGTTCCCGGTCTCGAGGAGCTGATCACC
>DASZKQ010000463.1:0-3443 GCA_035552835.1 Mycobacterium sp.
GCCCCTGAGCTGCACCGCATCGTCGACTTGATGCGGGAGTTGCGGGCCACCGATGCTCGGCGGCATACCCGCGAGGAGACGCCGTTTTTCACCGGGCCGCGGGTGCCGGTCGAGCAGCTGGTCGCCGCGCTGCCCTAACGCACAGGTGGGCGGGGCAATGGCTGCTCAGCGTGCTCGGCGGCGAGTGCATCGACCGATGTTCCGTCGACAAGGCGGTCCAGCGCGGCGATCATCGTGGCGCATTGGCGAGCTGGATGGTCGGTCGGGCAGTTCATTGCGTGGGTAAGGAACGTTTGCGCCGCCCGCGCATGCGCGATCACGTCATCCAGCTCGGCAATCTGCTCACGAACCGTCTGACGCCACTGCGGGCCGGGAGAGTCGAGAACAGCCGCGGCGGTCTCGAGCGGGAGTCCGAGCCGGTGGGCAATCTTGACGAACGCCAACCGGCGCAACTCCTCCGATCCGTACATTCGCCGCCCGGCCTGCCTGACCCGCGGACACACCAGTCCGCGTTCGTTGTAGTACCGCAGCGCCGACGTGCTGAGCCCGAGCCGAGCCGCAGCCTGGCCGATCGGAATCAGATCCATGCCGTCATTTGACTTCAAGCCGACCTGAACCTGCAAGGTGGTAGCCATGGACATCTCGCCGGCCAACCCAGTCAACCATCACGCCGATCATCCTGGATTTGCCGGGCCGATGGGTCTTTTCGCCGCGCTCACCATGCTCGTTGGGGGTCGTGGTCGCGCCCGCTTCGTGGCTGACCTGGCCTCGTTGTCGAGTTCGGACCAGGTTGTGGACATTGGTTGCGGCCCAGGCACTTCCGTCAGAGCAGCCGCTCGCCGCGGCGCGTCTGTCGTCGGCGTGGATCCCGCGAGGGTGATGCTCGGCGTGGCCCGGCTTGTGACCCGCGACCGACCAAGCATTATCTGGCTGCAGGGCAGCGCGGAGAACTTGCCGCTGCCGGCGCATTCGGCGACGGTTGTGTGGTCGGTGGCGACCGTGCACCACTGGGCGGATGTCGCCGCGGGACTCGTCGAGGTCCGCCGAGTGCTCTCCCCGGGCGGGCGATTCTTCGCGATCGAGCGCCGCGTGCGACCCGGTGCCACCGGGCTTGCCAGCCACGGATGGACTGACCAGCAGGCCGAATCGTTCGCGGCCTGCTGTCGTACGGCAGGACTCGACGATGTGCGCATCGAAACGCCGAACCGCGGCCGACGTGCCGTCCAGATGGTGAAAGCCATTCGCCGCTGAGCGTTGCATCGCGATAGTTTTACGTTATATCGTTGACCTCATGAATCAACCAGCTCCCGTCGATCCCAGCCGCTTTGAAGAGATGTACCGCGATCAGCGGGTCACGCACGGATTGCCGGCTGCCACACCGTGGGACATCGGCGGCCCGCAACCGGTCGTCCAGCAACTGGTCGCGCTGGGCGCGGTCAAGGGCGAGGTCCTCGACCCAGGCACCGGCCCGGGCCACCACGCCATCTACTACGCGTCAAAGGGCTACTCGGCCACCGGCATCGACGCCTCGCCGGCCGGCCTGGAGCGGGCCAAAGAGAACGCGCGCAAAGCCGGGGTGTCGGTCAACTTCCAGTTGGCCGATGCGACCGAGCTGGACGGCCTGGACAACCACTTCGACACCGTCGTCGACTGCGCCTTCTACCACACCTTTTCGACCGAGCCGCAGCTGCAGCGGTCGTATGCGCGGGCCTTGCATCGCGCTACCAAACCCGGGGCGCGGCTGTACATGTTCGAGTTCGGCGCCCACGACGTCAACGGCTTTCGGATGCCGCGATCGCTGTCCGAAGCGGATTTTCGGCAGGTGTTTCCCGATGCCGGCTGGGAGATCACCCATCTGGGGCCGACCACATATCAGGTCAACATGAGCGTGCAAACCATCGAGATGATGCTCGCCCGCAACCCCGATCAGGCCGAGCAAATCAAGCCACTACTGGAGCGGTTCCGGGTCATCGAACCGTGGCTGACCAACGGCCGGGCCCACGCCCCGTTCTGGGAAATGCACGCCACGCGCGTCGATTTGATCGGCCGCGAGACTTAAACGGTTGCGAATGCGTCCGGCGTGTCGTCGCAATGATTTCAGTGTCGCGAAAATCAGCCAGGCGCCAACCGCAGCGAGATCGAGTTGATGCAGTAACGCTGATCCGTCGGAGTCGGATAGCCCTCTCCGGCGAAGACGTGGCCCAGATGGCTGTGGCAGTTGGCGCACAGCACCTCGGTGCGGACGGCGCCCATCGAATGGTCGGGCCGCAGTATCACCGCATCGGAGTTCGCCGGGTCGAAGAATGACGGCCAGCCGCAATGGGATTCGAACTTCTCGGAGCTGCGGAACAGTTCGGCGCCGCAGGCCCGGCACTCGTAGACGCCGGCGGTCTTGGTCTCGGTGTACTCACCGGTGAACGGCCGCTCGGTGCCGGCCCGTCGCAGCACCGCAAACTCGTCGGGCGTAAGTTTTTGGCGCCACTCGTCGTCGGACAGTTGCACCTTTGGCGCGGAGGTCATGCATCCACGCTAGCGCGCTCACGCTTGGCCGTCAGCCATGCCGGGTCGATGCCGTTGTCCAGCCGGTTCTCGGCTTTGGCATCCAGGTAGCGGAAGTAGAGCACGGTGAACACCACGATCAGCAGCAACGACCAGCCGTAGGTGATCTTCAGGTATTCCAGCGGCCGCCCGATATGCATCCAGTTGAACAGCAGCCAGCGATCCATCGTCAAAAAGCCGTAGATGCCCAGCCACGCCGGCCAGTTGCGAATCACCGAGTTGGGCAACACCACCGTCATCAAGAACGGGAACAGCATCATCGAGTAGTAGCCCTGGGCCAGCGACAGCACCAGCCACGACCACAGCAACAGCACGCCCGAGGATGTGGTGAACCAGAACAGCGGGTCGCGGGTGCGGTAGTAGCGGTACAGCAGCCACAAGCTGCCAATGGCGAGCAGCGTGAACAGGATTCGCAGCAATAGGATCAGCCAAAAAGGCAACCCAAAATACACGCCGTTGCCCTCGATCGAGCTGTTGAAGTAATCACGAACGCCCAACATGTAGGGCAGCGTGCGGGTGAGGAAGTCCTCGGGATGGACGATCAAGGGCAGCGCGGCCAGATTGAACACCGCCGGTACCACGATGGCAGCCAGCACCGCCCGCCACTGACGGTTCAGTAGCGGCAACAGCAGCAGCGGCGCCAGCACCGGTTTGACCACCAGCGCCAGTCCGATCGCGATGCCGGCCCACCATTGATGTTCGGCCCCACCGGTTTTGGAGCCGTTCAGCAGCCACCGTAAAAACAGCACCTCGAGCAGCAGAATGCAGCCGTTGATGTTGGTGAAAACCAGTGTGTTGGTGACGGATTCGGTGCAGAACATCGCCAAAAGCAGCGCCGGGGCCGCGACCGAGGTCAGCTTGAAGTTGAACATCCGCAGTAGCAC
>DASZKQ010000464.1:0-18880 GCA_035552835.1 Mycobacterium sp.
GAAGCGATGGATCTGCTTCCCAAGTTCCTCGGCGGCATCTAGACGTCCCCGGGCCGTGTCCACGAGCGACGTATGCTCGGGCATATGGCTGTGTTAACGGATGAACAAGTAGACGCCGCACTGCCTGACCTCAACGGGTGGGAACGCGCGGAGGGCTCGCTGCGCCGATCGATCAAGTTTCCGGCGTTTCTCGCCGGTATCGACGCCGTGCGCCGGGTGGCTGAGCACGCCGAAGCCAAGGATCATCACCCCGACATCGATATTCGTTGGCGGACAGTGACTTTCGCGCTGGTGACGCACTCCGAAGGTGGTATCACCGAAAAGGACGTGGCCATGGCGCACGACATTGACGGGATTATCGGGGACTAGCCGCCCGCGGTCCGCTCGCCGCAATCCAGGCCAGGGTCGCCAAGGTTGCCACGATGTAGACTAGTCCGCCCCAGGCCAGATACCACGCCCTGCCGTTTTGCCAGATCGTCGGCTGGGCAAAGCTGAGCAGCCACGGCACACCAATGATGGTCAGCGCCAACCACATCCAGCCGAGAATGCGCGCGCCAAGACGCTCCGATAGTGGCCCGTGCAGCAGCCAAATCATCAACGGCACCAGCCACACCCAGTGGTGCGTCCAGGAAATCGGTGAGAGCAGCAGCCCGAACAACTCGACCACCAGCAGGGCGCCGAGCCGGTCTGGCACATTGGCGCCGGTGCTCAGCGCACGCCAGGCCAGGCCGGCCAGTATCGCGGTAACCGCGATCCCGGTCAGCACCAGCGGGCTGTAACCGGCGTCGTGGCCGAAGATCCGGCAGATACCGCCCCGCCACGACTGATTGAACGTTGTGCAGATCGGCCCGATCCGGTCGGTGTCGAAAATCAGCTTGGTGAAGTACTGGCGGGTCTCGTCGCCGATGACCAGCGCCGAGATCGCAACGGTCGCAAAGAAGACGACCGCGGAAAACACCGCTGCGGCCCATCGGCGGGCACCGACGAAATATAGGCCGGTGATCGCCGGCGTCAGCTTCACGCCGGCCGCCGTGCCGACCAGTAGGCCTGACAACCACCACCGGGTGGTGTAAACCGCATACAACGCGGCCAGCACCAACAACACATTGATCTGGCCGTAGTCGAACGTACTGCGCAGCGGCTCGAGCCAGATGGCGACCGCGGTCCACAGCATCGCCAGTCGGTGGCCCGTGCCGGCCGCAACCCCAAGCAAACGCTGGCTGATCCGGGCCACACCGTAGAGCGCGGCCATCGTCCCAACCTGCCAGCAGAAGGCGACCAGGCCGAACGGCAGCAGGTGCAGTGGGTAGAAGATCACCGCCGCGAACGGGGGATAGGTGAACGGCAGCGGGAAATCCGGTGTCTGATCCGCGTAGACGTAGTGGTACAGGCTCCCCGGGTGATCGATGGTGGCCGCACCGCCGATGTAGACGTGCAAGTCGACGAAATTGGCCCCGTTGGGAGCCAGATACGTCCAGGCCAACCGCGCGGCGACGCTCACGACCAACAGCACCGGCCCGACAGCGCTGCGCGAAAGCGCCCGCCGACGGGTGGTAGCTGCCGCCGGGGCGGCCGAGGTGGTATCTATCTGCACGACTCTAACGGGCCGCGACAAGCACGACCGTCGCCCGGATGAGCCTGCCCGGTCACCGCAGTCACTCGTATCCGTAACGATCAAATAACCGCCCCACGTGTCACTTGAGTCACTTCAATAACGGGCGAACTATCGGCGCGGGAGGACCCCGTCGTCGAGAACCAGGAGAGTCATGTCAACCATTTGGACGTTGTTACGCGCCACCGCGGTGGTGGCCGGCTCATCGGCCGCGCTACTCATGGGCGGTCTGATGGGCACAGCCCACGCCGACCCGGCGGCACCGCCAATACCGGCACCCAACATCGGGGAGCAGCTGGTCACTTCCGCGGCCAACGCGCCGCAGCTGCTGCAGAACCTTGCGACGGCCATCGGGGCGCAGCCTCCCGCGCCCCCGCCGTTGGCCAGCGCTGCGATCAAAGTCCCGCAACCGTCGGCAGCAGGTCTTCCGGGCGCCGCCTCCGCCGTCCCGGGCGCAACCTCGCTGGTTCCCGGTCTCCCCGGCACGGCGCCAGCGGCCACGACTGCTACACCCGGGCTCGGGATTCCGGGGTTGACGCCGACGCTTCCGGCACCGGCCGCGCCTGCGTCCGGAATCGCCGGCATCCCGGGTTTGACGCCGACCGTTCCGGCGGCTGCGCCGACGACCGGACCTGCGGGATTGCTGCCCCAGGCGCAGCTCAACTTGCCGCAAATGCCTTTCCTTGGGGTGCCGCTGCCGCAGCAGGTGTCGCTGCCGGGCGACCTCACCTCGCTGCTGAACGGAGGGGTCCCGGCTTCTCCCGGCATCAGCCCGCCGGGATTGGTACCCGTCCCGGCTTCTGCGCCGGTCACATCGCCCAACCCGTTGTACTTCCCGGTGTCCGGCCTGCCCTGACCCACGCTGGCCGGCTAGCCCGCCGCCGCGCTAGCCGGCCACCCCACCAATAAACGACCGGGAGGACACCGTGGTAATCACCAGGAATCTGATCAGCGGCTTCGCCGCCGCGGCCATCGCATGCAGCGCCGCAGTTGCGCTCAGCCCCGGTGCCGCTGCCGACCCAACACCACCCCAGCCGATCCCTGCCCAGCAGCTGCCGGGGTTGCCGGCGCTGACCGAGTTGAGCCCGATCATTCAGCAAGCGGCCGGCAACCCGGAGCAAGCAGCGCAGTTGCTGATGGCCGCGGCGTCGGCGTTCACCCACAATCCAACCGCGCCCGACGAATCGAAAAACGTTGCGGCGTCGGTGAATCAGTTCGTCCAGGCCCCCAACGCTTCGGTTCCGGCGGATTTGAATCAGCCGCCCGGCTCCGCCCCGACGGCGCACATCGTCCCGCCCGGTGTGGAACCGGGGGCTCAGGCGCACCTGCCGACCGGCATCGACCCGGTGCACGCCGCGGGCCCCGGGCCCGAGGCCGCACCTGCCCCTGCGAATGCCGTCCCGGTAGCCGCACCGGTGCCACCGGCCGGACCGGCTCCGGGCGCCCCTGCTACACCACCCGCAGCACCGGCACCCGCGCCTGCGGCCGCAGCTCCGGGCTTCAGCCCGGACGCGCCGCCCACCCAGGACTTCATTTATCCGTCGATCAGCAACGGCTGCTTGGCCGACGGCGGTAACGTGCTGGCGACCGCGCTGTCGGTGGCCGGGCCCGCGAAGATCCCTATGCCGGGCCCCAAAGCCGGGCAAACCGCCTACGTGTTCACCGCCATCGGCACACCGGGACCTGCCGACGTGCAGAAGCTGCCGTTGAATGCGACCTGGGTGAATCTGACCACCGGCAAATCGGGCAGCGTAACGCTCAAGCCGCAACCAGACATCAACCCGGCAGGACCGACCACGTTGACCGCCATCGCCGACACCGGTTCGGGCAGCGTCATGTCGACGATCTTCGGGCAGGTCACCACCAAGGACAAGCAGTGCCAGTTCATGCCCACCATCGGCTCGACGGTGGTGCCGTAGCCCCGGTTCTATCCGTCAGTAGGCCATGAACAGGATGGCGTCGCGGTCGTACTCCAGACCGGGATGAACACTGGCAAGGTGTGCCTGCGTGAGGTCGACCAAATCGTCTTCGTCTTTTCCGACGATGGCCTCGCCGCACGGACAGTTCAGGTGTGTCTTCATGTTGCCGCCTTTCCCTTTTGAGCTGCCTTGATCTGCTTCTTATAAGACCGCACCTGCTCGAGCGAGCGGGCGTCGGTGATATCGGCGACCGACAGGTGCCTGCCGGCCTTGCCGTACTCGCCGGCAGCTGTCCGCCAACCCTTCGGGGTTACCGAGTACTGCTTGCCGAGCAGTGCCAGGAAGATCCGCGCCTTCTGCTCGCCGAATCCCGGTAGCTCCTTGAGTCGCCGCAGCAACTCGGCTCCGTCGGGGTCGCCGGCTGTCCACAGTGCGGTGGCATCGCCGTCGTAGTTGTCCACGATGATCTGCGCCACCGCCTGGATGCGCTTGGCCATTGAACCTGGAAAACGGTGTACTGCAGGCCTTTCCGAGCACAGGGCGGCGAACTTGTCCGGGTCGTAGTCCGCGATCGCGGCTGCGTCGAAGCCGCCTATCCGGTCGGCAATCTTCTTCGGGCCGGCGAACGCGACCTCGAGTGGGATCTGCTGATCCAGGACCATCCCGACCAGCAAAGCGAACGCGTTGGCTGATAGCAGCGCATCCGCGGCTGGGTCTTGGGCAAGCTGCAGCTTCGGCACCGTCACAGTTTAAGACTGCGCTTACGGGCTACGGTGGCGGTACACCATTCACTCGATGAGGGAAGCGTCGATATGGCCGGCACCTACTTGAGGAACTTGGCGGGATTCACCGGACTCTCCTGTATCGCCATCGGCGTCTACCATTTCGCGCTCGGGACGGCCTCGGTTCCCGGCGCGACGGACGCCAACGCGACGGTCGATTCGCGGGAGCGGTTCTACTCGGCCTTCTTCGCCGGGTATGGCTTCGCGTGGCTACGGGCCGCGCGCAAATCCCCGATGCGGGCCGCCGATGTGCGTCTGCTGGCGGGCCTGATGCTGTTGGGCGCGGTCGGACGGTTGATTTCGCTGGTCCACAATGGCCGACCGCACTGGTTCCAGGAAGTGCTCACGGCAATTGAATTCGTCTTTCCCGCTGTATTTTTCGGGATTGCAGATGCCGAAGAGAAAGCCGAGCTACCTTCCGCCGGGTAGGCGACTAGCCGCTCTTACGCCGGAACTCTCGACGGTTCTCCGCCGGCCCGTGCACGCGCGGCTGCTTGGCGCCGCCGTCCGTGTGAGCCGCTCCGGTCGCCGACTTCGCATTCTTGCGCTCTAAAGCTTCTCGGAATTTGCGTTTGGTGCCGTCCTCCGACGCAGAATCCGGCCCCGACTTGGATGCAGCCATGCCCGCAGCCTAGCGCGCCCGCGGCATTTCAGCGTGATTCGCGATCACCGCACACCCGGCGGCATGCCGTATACGTGCGCAATCGGCATTGTCAGCAGGACGCGACGGTCAGTGACCATCGCCTGGCGGTAGTCGTCCCAGTCCGGGTGTTCACCGGCGATGTTGCGGTACAACGTGATCAGCGCTTCGACGGTGTCGTCGTAGCGCGCAAGCGCCGGCGGTGTCAGCTGCGCGGTGCCCTCGGCAACGGCATAGGACCAGCCGTCGTCGGAGCTGACCAGCAGCGAAGCCCGCGGGTCGCGGCGCAGATTGCGGGTCTTGGCCCGCGGCTCGGTGACCGAGACCTGAACGGCGACGTTGCGGGCGTCGAAGTAGTAACTAACGTTGGACAGCTGTGGACGCCCATCGCGCTTGACGGTGGCAAGCACGCCGAGGGAATTGTCGGCGATCACGGCCAGTAGCTTGTCGTCGAACACTTGGCGTCCCATGGCGAAAGCCTACTTGTCGTCGCCGTGCCGCTACGATCACGCTCATGACCCGTTACGCGGCGTTTCTGCGCGGCGTCAACGTCGGTGGCGTCAACCTCAAGATGGCCGACGTAGCGAACGCGTTGACCGAAGCCGGGTTCGCAGAAGTGCGCACGATTTTGGCGAGTGGCAACATCACCCTGGAGTCACGCGCGGGTGCCGATGGGGTGCGCACCAAGGCCGAGAGCGCGCTGCGGCAGCGGTTCGGCTACGACGCCTGGGTGCTGGTGTACCCCCTTGAGACGGTGCAAGACATCGTCGATGGCTACCCGTTCGAGGCCGAGCGGGACGGCTACCAGTCCTATGTCACGTTCGTCAGCGATACCGGCGTGCTCGGCGAACTCGCCGTGCTGGCCGACCAAGCCGGCGCCGACGAGAAGATCAGCCGCGGATCCGATTCCGCCGGCGTGATCTATTGGCAGGTGGCCAAAAACCACACGCTGGACAGCACCATCGGCAAAACGATGGGCAAGAAGCGATACAAATCGTCGACCACTACGCGCAACGTGCGCACGCTGGTCAAAGTTCTGCGCTGAGCTCAGTCGTCGGAGGCTGCCTCGAGGTAGCGCAGCGCCTCCGCCTTGCCGAGCCCCAGTCCGCGTGCGACGTCGAGGTAGCTGCGCGCCGCGGCCGCCATCGCGGAATCCGACGGGTCGGCGCGGGCGACGAATGTGCCGAAGCGTCCACGGGTTTCGACGACGCCAGCGGCCTCCAGCTCGCGGTAAGCGCGGGCCACGGTGTTGACCGCCAGGCCCAGCTGACCGGCCAGTTCGCGGACCGTCGGCAGCCGAGTCCCGGGCGGCAACGTATCGTCTCGAATTGCGTCGATGATCTGGTTTCGGAGCTGGTCGAACAGCGGTCGACTCGCTCGCCCGTCAACCTGCAGCCACTCCCCCAGCTCCACCTGCTCAGTATCCCGCAGTCCGGCTATGTTGGTGGAGTGCGGATAACGGTCCTGTCCGGCGCCGGAATCTCGGCGGAGAGCGGCGTGCCGACGTTTCGCGACGACAAGAACGGACTGTGGGCTCGGTTCGACCCGTACGAGTTGTCCAGCACGCAAGGCTGGCTTCGCAACCCGGAACGGGTTTGGGGATGGTATTTGTGGCGGCACTACCTGGTGGCCACGGTCGAGCCCAACGCCGGGCATCGCGCCGTCGCGGCCTGGCAGGACCACGCCGAGGTCAGCGTCGTCACCCAGAACGTCGACGACCTACATGAGCGCGCCGGTAGCTCACCGGTGCATCACCTGCACGGCAGCTTGTTTGACTTCCGTTGCGCGACTTGCGGTTTGCCCTACACCGGTGAACTCCCCGAGATGCCGGAGCCGGCCCTGGAAGTTGAGCCGCCGTCGTGCACCTGCGGCGGTTTGATCCGGCCCGACATCGTGTGGTTCGGCGAGCCGCTGCCCGAGGAGCCGTGGCAGCGCGCGGTGGAAACGACAATCGCCGCCGACGTGCTGGTCGTCGTGGGCACCTCGGCCATCGTGTACCCGGCGGCGAGCCTGCCCGAGTTGGCGCTGGCGCGCGGCACCATCGTCATCGAGGTGAACCCGGAGCCGACGCCGCTGTCCGACAGCGCCACCCTCACCGTGCGCGAGACGGCCAGCACGGCGCTGCCGACGCTGCTGCAACGGCTGCCCGCGCTGCTGAACTAAGCCGGCCGCCGCGCCCGGCCGAGCACGAACTCCGACACCGGCAGCGGCGCCCACGCCGGCAACGTCTGTTCGATTCGGGCATTGTCCACTTCGAATCCCGCGGCGCGGATCGATTCTCCGGTGCGGCGGTGGGTGTGGCAGTTACCCGCCAGCTTCGGCCATATCGTCGCATCGACCAGCCGCTGGAACCGGCCGCGGATCCCGCCACTGGCCACATGCTCCAGATAGCGCAGCTCGCCGCCCGGGCGCAACCACGAAAATAGTTGGCGCAGAACTGAATCGGGGTCGTCCACCGAGCACAGGACCAGCGAGCACACCACCGCATCAAATGGCTCGGCGGCCGGGAAATCCTCCACCGCCGCATCGCCCACCACGATCGGAATGCGTGCGTCGGCGGCCGCGTCGCGGGCCCGTACGGCCAGCCGATGCTCGGGCTCGATCGCCACCACTTGCGCGACGGAATCCGGGTAAAGCGGAAAGTTGGTCCCAATGCCCGCACCGACCTCCAGGACCCGGCCCGACAAGCCAGCGAGATTTTCCCGACGAAGCGCACGGATCTGCTCGGTCTCGTGGGCGGCGATGGTGGGCCAGATCCGGGCGAAGAACGGATTGTCGACCCTTACCGGAGCCGATGACGTCACGCTTGCGAACCTTCCGTCCGTTTCTGCAAAGAGCCAACCGCCATCAGCCACTCCACCGTCTGCTGCGGGGTGGCGTCGGCGCCGGCGAGCCCCTCCACGATATGCCCGCAGAACACCGCACCGAGCACCCGGTCGGCAAACTCGTTGGGATCGCCGAACGGCAGGTGCGGTTTGGCGATCAGCAGCGATGCCACTCCGTGCGCAGCACTCCACAGCTGCAGAGCGACAGTCGTGGCATCGCCGGGCGGGCAGATGCCCTGGTCCATCAGCGACCGCACGGTGGCACGCATGTGCTCGAACGCCGAGCTGGTCAGGGCGGCGTCGACGTCGCTGCCCGAGCGCCACTCACCCATCGTCGCGATCCGGTAGAGCTCCGGGGTCTCGGTGGCGAACCGGACATACGCCAGCCCCTGCGCCCGCAGCACGTCGATGGTGCACGGCTGCCCCGCGGAGACCCGCTGCATCTCCTCATCCAGCTTCTCGAAGTAGCGTGCGCACACCGCGTCGAGCAGGGTGTCTTTGTCTTCGAAATGCAGATAAATCGACGGCGGTGTCACACCGACGCGGTGCGCCACCGAGCGAATCGACACCTCCTTGGCGTGCCCGGTTTCCAGCAGGAGTTCGGTAGCGGCGGCCAGGATTTGGTCGTGGAGCAGATCGCCGGATCCACGTGGTGCACGACGGCGGCGAAGATTGTCGGTGGACGGACTAGCCATTGTCGCTGACCGTTGCGCCGGCCCGACCGCCGATGGACACCGCCTGGTCGACGTCTTCGCGGCGATGCCGCCCGGTCGAAGGATCAGCGGCTGCCGGCAGGATCGCGCCGTCGGACGCCTCACTGATCCCGAACCGGTCATGCAGCCACACCAGTGGTTTCGGCGCCCACCAATTCCACCGGCCGAGCAGGTGCATGAACGCCGGCACCAGCACCGTCCGCACTAAGGTGGCGTCCGCCAGCACGGCCAGTGTCAGGCCGAGACCGAACATCCGCATAAACGACACCTGGGCGGCGATCAGCGCGGCGAATGTTATCGACATCACCAGGGCAGCGGCGGTGATCACCCGGCCGGTGCGGGCCAACCCGAGCGCCACACTCTCGTCAGTGGCGGCACCGACTGCGGCCGGGGTCGGTGTCGCCGGCCGGCCCGCGCCGGACGCCAGCCAGTACTCGCGGATCCTCGAGACCAGAAACACCTCGTAGTCCATGGACAGCCCAAATGCGATGCAGAACAACAACACCGGGATGTTCGCCACTAAGGTCCCGCTGGGAGTTGTCCCTAGCGCGCCAAGATGGCCGTCCTGGAAGACCCACACTAACGCGCCGAACGCCGCCGTCAGCGACAGCACGTTGAGCACCAGCGCCTTCAGCGGCAGCACCACGCTGCCGGTCAGCAAGAACAGCAGCACGACGGTAATGACCGCGATCAGCCCCAGCACCAGCGGCAATCGCGTCATGATGCCCTCGACGCTGTCGCGGTTGATCTGTGCCATTCCGGCCACCTGGACGGATCGCCCGGCCGGCCCCGGCACGTCGTGCAATCGGTCGAGTTGGGTGTTAGAGGCTTGCGAGAACAGCGGCGCAGTGGTGGACACGGTGAGAAATGCGCTGCCGTCGGCCAACCCGGTGGCGGCGGCGGGTGGTCCGATCCGGTTGCCGGCCACGTACGTTCCGGTCGGGGCGGTCACCGTGGACACGTCGAGTACCCGCGACAGATCGGCGGCGTAGCGACTGAGGTCGCCCGGACGCACCCCGCGGACGTCCGGGACGACAATAGGCACAGCCGTCGCCGAGTCATCGGTGAAATCGCGGCGCAGTTGGTCACCGACCGCATGCGCTGAGGCCGAACGCGGCAGCACCCGGTCGTCCGGCATGCCCCACTTCACCCCGAGGAAGGGAACCCCAAGCAGCAGCAGCAGCCCGACCACAACCAGACCGATGGGCACGGCTCGGCGCATCACGAACTTGGTCGAGCGGTACCAGAACAGCTGCTCGACCGGTTTGCGCACCGGACCGGGGCGGCGCAGCGCCCGGCGCATCAGCCGTCCCACGTCCAAGGAGTCCAGCCGTGGCCCCAGCAGCACGATCGCGGCCGGTGTCACCACGATCGCCGCGAACGCGACGAATCCCACGGTGGCGATGCCGGCATAGGCGAACGACTTCAAGAAGTACATCGGGAACAGCACCATCACCGACATCGATAAGGAGACGGTCGCCGCGGCGAACAACACCGAGCGACCGGCGGTGGCCATAGTCCGAATCAGCGCCTCATCTCGAGTGCTGCCGTCGGCCAGCTCGTCGCGGTAGCGGCTGATGATCAGCAGCGTGTAGTCGATCGCCAGCGCCAGGCCCAACGCGGTGGTCAGGTTCAGTGAGTACGCCGACACATCGGTGGTAAACGAAATCAGCCGCAGCACCGACATCGATCCGACGATTGCCAACCCGCCCAGCATCAACGGCAGCGCCGCTGCCAGCAACCCACCGAACACCCACACCAGCACCACGAAGCTCAACGGAATCGCCAGGGATTCCATCAGCAGCAGGTCGCGTTCGTTCTGCTGGTTGATCTGGTCGTAGACCATCGCGACGCCGCCAGCGCGCACAGACACGCCGTCCCGGTCGTGCAAAACTTGGGCAGCCAGCGTCTTGGCGTATTTCTGCGCGTTGTTTTCGCCACCCTTGAGGTTCGCAACGATTAGTCCCGACTTGCCGTCCTTGCTCACTAGACCCGCGGCGGCCTGCGGCGGCGAAGTCCACGCCGAGGACACGTTGAAGACCGAGGGTGACCCTTTCAGCTGGTCGACGATGTCGGTGGCGGTCTGGCGGGCCTGGGGGCTCCGGGCACCAGCGGGTACGGTCACCACAATCAACATCTGCTGATCGCTTTGCCCGAACTTGTCGGTCAGCAACTGAAGGGCGTGGGCAGATTGCGACGTCGGGTCTTGGAAGCCGCCGACGGACAGATTTTTAGCGACCGGGATACCGAAGACCGCGGCGGCCACCATGACCAGACCTGCGATGAGAAGTATTCGGCGCGGCGCGACGATGGCGAGGCGAGCGATTCGCTGCAGCATGCCTGTCCTTCCACCGGTCGGTACCCGCGCTAACTTATCAACGATAACTTACCCATGCAACGTCGAGCGCGGCCCCTCTTACGCCTTATCGATAGATACGTACCCGCCATCTGGGATGGTTCACCGTGACGCCGATTAACCAGGACATTCCTCGGAGGCTATCGGCTGGTAATTCGATCCATGACCAATATCCGGTAGCCCGGACGTGCCGTCCACGGCCCCCTAAAGCTACCCGGCGGTAATATTGCCAACGTTTTCCGAATCGTGACTCAAAGATTCCTTAGAGCCGACTCATACGCTTACCTACATGTGGATCGACGACTCGAGTGCCGACGTGATCAAAGCTGATTTCGAGGCTCTCTACCACGGCGACGTGCTGGTAGAGGGCGAGTGCTCGGAGCAGCTCGACGACTGGCACCCGCTCCCAACCGCCAGCTGAACTGCGCGGTGCGCGCCCGTCGATTTGGGCGCGGTGACGAGGTACCGCTGAGCCTCAAAGGCACCTTTGCCGTTGTCTCATTGTTTCGGCCCCCGCAATGCGGGGTTTTTCCCGACTCCTCCCCAGCCGCTTCGCGGCTGCATCGTCGTCAGGCGGGCCTTTTTCTGCCCGGTTGCCGCTGTCCTACCGCGGCGCCATCCGAATCGCGCCGTCCAGCCGGATAACCTCCCCGTTGAGCATTGGGTTCTCGACGATGTGCACGGCCAGCGCGCCGTACTCGTCGGGCTTACCCAGCCGGCTGGGGTGCGGCACCTGCTGACCAAGCGACTGTCTGGCCGGTTCGGGCAGCCCGGCCAGCAGCGGGGTGTCGAACAAGCCGGGTGCGATCGTCACCACCCGGATGCCCTTGCTGGCTAAGTCGCGCGCGATCGGCAGCGTCATGCCAACCACGCCGCCTTTAGACGCCGAGTAGGCGGCTTGACCGATCTGGCCGTCGAAGGCTGCGACCGAGGCAGTGTTGATGATGACGCCGCGCTCTTCGCCGATGAGGTCGGTCTTGGCGATCCGCTCCGCTCCGAGCCGCAATACGTTGAAGGTCCCGATCAGGTTGATCTCGACGACAATGCGGAAGAGATCCAGCGGGAAGACGCCGTCCTTACCCAGCACCCGGATGGCGTTACCGGTGCCGGCGCAGTTCACCACGATGCGCAGCGGGCCAAGCGACTCGGCGATATCCAGCGCCGAGGTCACCGCATTCTCGTCGGTGACGTCGGCGGGTGCGAAGCGGGCACGATCGCCGAGCTCGCGGACGACCTCCTCGCCTTTGAGATCGAGCACGACCACCTGCGCGCCGGCGTCCAGCAGGCGCTTAGTGGTGGCCAGGCCCAGGCCGGAGGCCCCACCGGTGACGAGTGCTACAGCATCCCTGATCTCCACGCAATGTTCCTTATCTGTTCGGTCGGGCCGCTCCCCCACAGGAGCCGACCTACTGGTTGGTCGGGACTATACCCAGTCGCTGAGGACGGCTTCGGTGTCGGCGCCGGGCTGCCCGGGCGGACGCGGCTCACCGGGAACCGTGCGCGAGAACCGGGGCGCCGGCAACGGCTGCAGTCCCCCGCCGGTCCGGTAGAAGGTATTCCGCTGGGTGACATGCGGTTCGGTCTCCACCTCACCGAACGCCAACACCGGCGTGACGCAAGCGTCGGAATCGGCGAACACCTTCGCCCAATGGTCGCGGTCGCGACTGGCGAACACCTCGGTGAACCGGGCCCGCAGCTCGCGCCAGCGGGTGCGGTCGTTTTGCGCCGGCAGCTCCGCAGCGTCCAGGCCGAGCCCGGCCAGCATCGCCGCGTAGAACTGCGGCTCGATGGCACCCACCGCGACATAGCGACCATCCGAGCACTCGTAGGTGTCGTAGTAGGGCGCGCCGCCGTCGAGCATGTTGGTGCCCCGCTCGTCGGTCCACATGTCCATGGCGCGCATCGCCCACATCATTTGCACCAACACAGAGGACCCGTCGATCATCGCCGCGTCGATGACCTGGCCCTTGCCCGAGTTCTGTCGCTCCCACAGCGCTGCCAGGATGCCGACCAACAGGAACATCGACCCGCCGCCGAAGTCGCCGACCAGGTTCAGCGGCGGCACCGGCCGCTCATTGACCCGGCCGATCGAGTGCAGCACGCCGTTGAGTGAGATGTAGTTGATGTCGTGACCGGCCTGCTGGCTGCGTGGGCCGGTTTGCCCCCAGCCGGTCATCCGGGCGTAGACGAGCCGTTCGTTGACCTTGGCGCAGTCCTCCGGGCCCAGGCCCAGGCGCTCGGTGACGCCCGGGCGGTAACCCTCGATCAGCACGTCGCCCTGGGCGACGAGTTTGAGGACAAGCTCGCGGCCCTGCTCGGATTTGAGGTCGGCGACGACGAAGCGGCGGTTGCGCAGCATGGGGTCTGCGCCGCTTGCTCCGGGCCGGTCTACTCGCACGACGTCGGCCCCGAGGTCGCCGAGGATCATCGCGGCGTGCGGGCCTGGCCCGATTCCGGCAAGTTCGATGACTCGCAGCCCTGTCAGTGGTCCCGCCATCTCTCCCGACCTCCCTGTCGACAGACCAATCTCCGTTCGCATCTTCGCAGCCGCCGTCGACGGCCCGTCAGCCCGGTGTCCGAAGGTGGCTTAAAGTCGAGCCCATGACCGCCATCGATTCCGGAATCGACACCCTCGCGCCCGTCACCGGGCTTGCCGTCACCCTCGCCGACGGGGTGCTTTCGGTGACGATCGATCGTCCGGAGAGCCTGAATTCCCTGACGTTGCCGGTGCTGACCGGCATCGCCGTTGCGTTGGAGCAGGCGGCCACCGATCCCCGGGTCAAAGTGGTGCGGTTGGGCGGCGCCGGCCGCGGCTTCAGCTCGGGAGCGGGGATGAGCGCCGACGACATCGCAGCCGGCGGCCCGGAGACGGAGCTCATCTTGGCCGTCAACCGCGCGGTCCGGGCCATCGTGGCGCTGCCGCAGCCGGTTGTAGCGGTCGTTCAAGGGCCGGCCGCCGGCGTTGGGGTATCCCTGGCCATGGCCTGCGACCTGGTATTGGCCTCGGACACAGCGTTTTTTATGCTCGCCTTCACAAAAATCGGCCTGATGCCCGACGGCGGTGCGTCGGCGTTGGTTGCCGCGGCGATCGGTCGAACACGTGCGATGCGAATGGCGTTGCTGGCCGAGCGGCTGTCCGCCGCCGACGCATTGGCCGGCGGCCTGATCAGCGCCGTCTACCCCGCCGACGCCTTCGAGGCCGAGGTGAACAAGGTGGTGTCCGGATTGCTGTCCGGCCCCGCGGTGGCGTTCGCGAAGACCAAGGATGCCATCAACGCGGCGACACTTCCGCAGTTGGAGGCTGCGCTTCAGCGCGAACTGGAGGGTCAGCAGGTCCTGCTGAGATCACCCGACTTCCGCGAGGGCGCGAGGGCTTTCCAAGAGCGTCGGACACCGAACTTCACCGACAGCTGATTTGCGAATTCACAGGCCGAACAGCGGGGGCAGCGCAAGCAGCACGACCAGGCTCCACACGAAGTGGGTCAAGATCGGTGCCAGCACACCGCCGGTGGCGCGGCGCTCGCAGGCGCACACCGTGCCCAGAAAGATGGCGGCGAACCCCAGCATCAGATTGCCGCTGGCCAACGTGGCGGCCACGTACACGACCGTCGAGATGAGTACCGGATGGTGCCGGCCCAGAGCGGTGTAGAGCGCGCCGCGGTAGAACAATTCCTCGGCGATCCCGCCCAACAGCGCGACGGTCATGGTCAGCCGCCACGATCCCTGGTCGGTGTAGTGCAGCACGCGGGTGATCAACTCAGAGACCGCGGGAATCTCCCTGGCGATCAACCCGCCGACCACGAAGACACCGCCGACTACCAGACCCACGACGGTGCCGGAGATCACCGGGCGCTGGTTGCGGCCACGCCAGCGGACGCCGCCCAGATGCAGCGGGCCGGAGGCGAGCGCCCCGAGCGCCCACACCGCGGCCAGCACCAGCGACCACCAGTAGAAGCTCGGCTCGCCGGGATGCCGGCGCAGCGCAAACCCCAACGCCGCCGCGCCGAGTAGCAGCACGATCACCACAACAACCCGGCGGCGTCGCACGATTGACGGCGGTTCGTTGTGCGGCACAGCGACATTGAAGATCCCGCGACGAATTTCTTCGACAGCGCCGGGATGCGGACGACTGACCTCAGTCATGGGCGCCGCTCCTCCTCATCGCTTCGCTCTGCATCGTCGCCGGCGCGGGTCAGTCATGCGAAACGCACCTTCGGTGTCAGAGTGATCAGCATGTCGAGGCCGGTTCGAAGCGCACCGGCGATGGGCCCTGGGACGGCATCCACCAACGCTAGACCGGGCCGTGCGATCGACGGCGTCACCATTCCTGCCAGCCGCCGCAGCCGCAGCGCATCGCCCCCGGCCCACGCCGGATCGCTATCGGCGAGGTGGTGTGGATCGGCCAGCGCGTTGACCGGAAGCGGCCGGCGACTCGATAACGCCCGGGTGATTGCTTCCTGGACAGGAATCGGCCCGCCGGGTGGGTCGGGAACCAGATCACGCAAGCCGGAGCCGGCGGCCTGCATCGGATGATCCAGCGACTCCACCAGATCGGCGGCCAACCCGTCGGGCATTGGCAGCGCCACCGCCGTGACCCATGACGCCACCGCGGTGTTCACCCCGGGCGCCGGCAGGCTGGTGTGCCAGTTGCCGGAAACGCGTGCATAGGTTTTCAGCAGCGCATGGTAAGACGTCCGGTCCGGACCGGAGATGTCGTAGGCGCCCGCCGGGACTTGTGCGCTATCGGCGGCTGCGACCAGGTAATGCAGCACATCCCGGATGGAAATCGGGTCGATCGGGTTGTCCATCCACGCTGGAATCGGGATGACCGGGAACCGGTCACCGACGTAGCGCAACATTTCGAACGACGTTGAGCCGGCACCGAAGATCAATGCCGCGCCAAGCCACACCACTTCCGGGCCGCCGTCGACCGTGAGCGCCTGGGCCACCTCCGCCCGGCTGGTGAGATGCTCGGACAGCGCCCGGTCATCGGGGTCCTCGGGGACGAACCCGCCCAGGTAGACGATGCGGCGCACATCGGCGTCTTTGGCCGCGGCTGCAAGGTTGCCGGCCGCTGCCCGGTCGGCATCGCGGAAGCCGGGTTGCCCGATCGCGTGGACCAGGTAGTAGACCACGTCGACCGGGCCGGCAGCTGCGAACGCCGCCCGGACCGAGTCGGCATCGGAGGCGTCCAGAGCAACCGGGCTGACGTCGTCAAACCAGCCCATTCGGGCTAGTCGCGCCGGGTCGCGGGTGGCAGCCAGCACCTGATGGCCGGCTCCGAGTAGCGCCGTCACCAGCCGCGATCCCACGTAACCGGTCGCGCCCGTCACCAGAATCCGCACCCACTCAAACTAGACGGAAAGTGTTGTGCACTAAACCGGCAATCGGCCTTCCCATCAACAGCAGTTGGACAGACGTCGAATTAGTAATGACTGCAGGGACATTGAACCGACGCATGCGGAACACCGTTCCTCCAGTGTGGGAAACCTAACGCCTGGCGCGCATCCGGTAATACCTGACGTCAAACTGGCCGACGCTGCGAGGGGAGCGTCGTCGGTCGCGTCGGTGGCGGTCGAGTTCCCGCCGCACCGGCACAGCCAAGACGAAGTAATAGCGGCCTTGGCCGACTTCGCCGGTCCAGAGTTTCGACGGTTCGCCGCCACCAGCGGGGTTGAGACACGCCAGCTTGCGCTGCCACTATCGCGATACCGCCAGCTCAGCGGCTTCACCGAAGCGAACGACACCTACCTCGACATCGCACTCGAGCTGGGTGAACAGGCGATGTTGTCAGCATGCGCGACAGCCGAAATCGAGCCGTCCGAGATCGATATCGTGTTTTCGACGACGGTCACCGGGCTCACCGTTCCCTCACTGGAGGCCAGGCTGGCGACGCGGCTGGGTCTTCGACCCGATGTCAAGCGGGTTCCGATGTTCGGCCTGGGTTGTGTCGCCGGTGCCGCTGGAATGGCACGCGTGCACGACTACCTCCGGGCTTTCCCCAATCACGTAGCGGCGCTACTCGCGGTCGAACTCTGCTCGTTAACCGTTCAACGCGAGGACCGTTCGATCGCGAATCTGGTCGCCTCCAGCCTGTTCGGTGACGGTGCTGCCGCCGTCATCGCGACCGGAGCCGACCGGCCATCAGCCGGACCGAAACTACTTGCGACCCGGAGCCGTACCTACCCGGACACCGAGGAGGTGCTGGGCTGGAACATCGGCACAGAAGGGTTCCAGATCGTCCTGTCTGTCGAGATCGCCACCGTCGTCGAGAAATACATGGGTGAAGACGTCCGCAACTTCCTCGGCGACTATGGGCTGACCACCGAGGACATCTCGACATGGGTCTTGCATGCGGCCGGCCCAAAGGTGATCGACGCGGTCGAAAACGTGCTCGACCTGCCGGCAGACGCGTTCGACCTCACCCGAAAGTCTCTGCGTGACAATGGAAACTTGTCGTCTGTTTCCGTGCTGGATATCCTCCAGGACACCATGACCGACCCACCACCACCGGGCTCTATCGGACTAATGATCGCCATGGGCCCGGGCTTCTCCGCCGAGCTCGTGCTGCTCGGCTGGTAGGCCATGTATTACCTGCTGATCCTGGTTGTCGGCATTGAACGCCTGATCGAGCTGTTGGTAGCCAAACGCAACGCGCAATGGGCTTTCAGCCACGGCGGCAAGGAATTTGGCCATCGGCATTACCCGGTAATGGTCACCATTCACACGGCGCTGCTACTCGGCTGCGTGATCGAAGTGTGGGCACTGCACCGGCCCTTCATCGGGTGGCTGGGTTGGCCGATGCTTGCCGTGGTAGCAGCCAGCCAAGCGCTGCGCTGGTGGTGCGTGGCGACGCTGGGCCGACGCTGGAATACCTTGGTCATCGTGCTGCCGGAAGCCCCGTTGGTACGACGTGGCCCGTACAGGTTCTTTCACCATCCCAACTATGTGGCCGTGGTGGCCGAGGGCCTGGCGCTGCCCCTGGTACATACCGCGTGGTTGACCGCAATGGGTTTTACGCTGGCCAACGCGCTGCTGCTGACGGTACGGATCAGGGTTGAGAACTCGGCGCTGGGCTACCTATGACGAGCTACGATACCGACTTGCTGATCGCCGGCGGCGGCCCGGCCGGTCTCGCCTCGGCGATAAATGCTCGCCAACAAGGGCTTTCGGTGATCGTGGCAGAACCGCGAGACAATCCGATCGACAAGGCCTGCGGCGAGGGCCTGATGCCCGGCGGCTTGGCCGAGCTGGCGTCGATGGGCATCGACCCTGCCGGTATGCCGTTGCGGGGTATCGCCTATCTGAATGAGCACCGCCGAGCCGAAGCACCTTTCCGCGACGGCCCTGGGCGCGGTGTGCGACGTACCACCTTGCATGCTGCATTGGCGTCACGCGCCAAGGAACAAGACACCGAATGGATCTCGACGCGCATCACCAGTGTGGACCAAGATGCCCACGGCGTCACGGCAGCCGGGATCCGTGCGAAATGGCTGATTGCCGCAGACGGACTGCATTCAGCGGTCCGTCGCGCCGTCGGAATCAACGCCGTGCCCGGAACACCTCGACGGTACGGGGTGCGCTGGCACTACCGAGTGCCGGCGTGGTCGGAGTTCGTCGAAGTGCACTGGTCACGATGGGGTGAAGCGTATGTGACACCGGTCGAGCCCGACCTTGTCGGCGTGGCGATCCTGTCGCGCGAGCGCCCAGAGCTTGCCTGGTTCCCGCGGCTGGCGCACCATCTGCAAGGCGCCAGCCGCGGGCAGGCACGCGGCTGCGGACCCATGCGACAGGTGGTGTCCCGCCGCGTCGCGGGACGGGTGCTGTTAGTGGGCGATGCGGCCGGTTACGAGGACGCCCTCACGGGTGAGGGCGTTAGCCTGGCCGTCAAGCAGGCCGCCGCCGCGGTGAGCGCCATCGCCGACGACCTGCCCTCGTCATACGAGTCGGCCTGGCATCGAATCACCCGCGACTACCGGCTGCTCACCCGCGGGCTGGTACTCACAACTGTGTCTCCAACGGCGCGTCGCGCC
>DASZKQ010000465.1:0-3188 GCA_035552835.1 Mycobacterium sp.
CGAGACCCTCAGCGCTCGCGCAGCGGCGGCGGCGGGCACCATAGATGGGTGCACTCCACCCTGTGCGGTCGCCGAGTAACGAGCGACCGCCCGCTGATCATGGCGATCGTCAACCGCACGCCGGATTCGTTTTATGACCGCGGTGCCACCTTCGGCGACGACGCGGCCCGCGACGGTGCGCACCGCGTCATCGACGAGGGCGCCGATGTCGTCGACGTGGGCGGCGTCAAGGCGGGCCCGGGGGAGAGCATCGACGCCGAAACCGAGGCCGCCCGGGTGGTGCCGTTCATCGAGTGGCTGCGCGATACCTATCCCGACCAACTGATCAGCATCGACACCTGGCGCTCGGAGGTAGCCCGACAGGCCTGCCGGGCGGGCGCGGACCTGATCAACGACACCTGGGGTGGTTTCGACCCCGCGATGCCCGAGGTGGCCGCCGAGTTCGGAGCCGGGCTGGTGTGCTCGCACACCGGGGGTTTGCCGCCACGTACCCGGCCATTCCGGGTCAGCTACGGGACGAGCACCCGCGGGGTGGTGGACGACGTGATCCGGGAAGTCACCGCAGCCGCCGAGCGGGCCGTCGCCGCCGGGGTGGCCCGTGACCGGGTGCTGATCGACCCGACCCACGACTTCGGCAAGAACACCTTCCACGGCCTGGCGCTGTTGCGTCACATGGAAGATCTTGTTAACACAGGGTGGCCGGTGTTAATGGCGTTGAGCAACAAGGACTTCGTCGGGGAGACTCTGGGCGTGGATCTGACCGAACGACTGGAGGGAACCCTGGCAGCCACTGCGCTCGCGGCTGCCGCCGGCGCGCGGATGTTCCGGGTGCACGAAGTCGGCCCCACCCGACGGGTGCTGGAAATGGTGGCTTCGATCAATGGGCAGCGGCCGCCGACGCGCACGGTGAGAGGACTCGCATGACGGCATCAGAGCTGGTCGATCTCGCCGCTGAGGGGGCATTGACCGCACTGCCCGGCGACGTCTGGCTGGCCGACCGCTGTTGGACCCGTCCGCATTGGACGGTTGACGAGTTGGTGACGGCGAAGGCCGGACGAACCATCTCGGTGGTGCTGCCTGCCCTCAACGAGGAAGACACCGTCGAATCGGTGATCGACAGCATTTCACCGCTGGTCGGCGCGCTGGTCGACGAGTTGATCGTGGTCGATTCGGGCTCCACCGACGATACCGAGATTCGGGCGATCGCCGCGGGCGCGCGCGTCGTCACCAGGGAACAAGCCTTGCCGCACATCCCGCCTCGGCCCGGCAAGGGCGAGGTGCTGTGGCGCTCACTGGCCGCCACCGATGGCGACATCGTGGTGTTCGTCGACTCCGACCTGATCGACCCGCACCCGATGTTCGTGCCGCGGCTGCTCGGGCCGCTGCTCACTGAGGACGGCATCCACTTGGTCAAGAGCTTTTACCGGCGGCCGCTGAACATTGGCGACGTCAGCGACGCCAGCGGTCGGGAAGGCGCCACCGGGGGTGGCCGGGTCACCGAGTTGGTGGCGCGGCCGCTACTCGCGGCGCTGCGACCCGAGCTCGGCTGTGTGCTGCAGCCGCTGGGCGGCGAATATGCGGCCACCCGCGAACTGCTGACGTCGGTGCCGTTCGCCCCCGGCTATGGCGTCGAGATCGGCCTGCTGGTCGACACCTATGACCGGTTGGGCCTGGACGCGATCGCACAGGTCAACCTCGGCGTGCGGGCACACCGCAATCGGCCGCTGGCCGAGTTGGGCCCGATGAGCCGTCAGGTTGTCGCGACACTGCTGTCGCGCTGCGGCATCCCCGACTCCGGAGTGGGGCTGACCCAGTTCTTTGTCGACGGTGACGGCTACACCCCGCGCACCTCCACGGTCTCGCTGGCCGATCGGCCGCCGATGAACGCGCTGCGGCCGCCGCGCGATCGGCGTGGCGATCGCAAGCGCGGCGAAGCCGGGCGCAGCGGGTCGCCACGGAACTCATAAGGCAATATCGGTCACGTGGCTTTGGTGTTGCTCTACGTAGTGGTGCTGGTCCTGGTCGCGATCGTGCTGTTCGGCGTGGTCAGTTTGCTGTTCGGCCGCGGCGAGCCGCTGCCACCGCTGCCTAGGGGTACGACGCCGACGGTGCTGCCGGCATCCGGTGTCACCGGCGCCGACGTCGACGCGGTCAAGTTCACTCAGACGCTGCGCGGCTACAAGACCAGCGAGGTCGACTGGGTGCTGGACCGGCTCGGTCAGGAGCTCGACTTGCTGCGCGGCCAACTCTCATCGGTGCACGCCGCAGCGGCCGCCGATGAGGCCGACGGAGATCTCGTCGCCGAGGTTGCCGACGACCAGGAGCCGACATGACCGCGCCAGACGGCGACGGGCTGGTCCGCTGCGAATGGGCGGAAAGTCGGCCAGGCCAGGACTTCGCGCTCTACCGCGACTATCACGACAAGGAATGGGGCCAGCCCCTGCACGGGCGGGTGCCGTTGTTCGAGCGGTTGAGTCTGGAGGCCTTTCAAAGCGGCCTTTCCTGGCTGACCATTCTGCGTAAGCGGGAGAACTTCCGGCGTGCCTTCGCCGGCTTCGACATCGAGACGGTCGCCCGTTACACCGATGCCCACGTGGCCCGGCTGATGGCCGATCAGGGAATCGTTCGCAACCGCGCCAAGATCGAGGCGACGATCGCCAACGCGCGTGCCGCTGCCGACGTCGATGACCTCTCGGAGTTGCTGTGGTCGTTCGCGCCGGCGCCGCGGCCCCGGCCCGCGAACGCCGCAAAAGTCCCTTCGGTCACTGCGGAATCCACCGCCATGGCACGCGAGTTAAAGCGCCGCGGATTCCGTTTTGTCGGACCAACCACGGCGTACGCGTTGATGCAGGCGACGGGGATGGTCGACGATCACCTTCGAACGTGCTGGGTGCCGTCGACAGCCCGATGACGATGCGGGCCGCTAGCGGCCCGGTGTGGGGGTACCCCCGGCCGCGCAGCGGCGAGGGGCGAATCGGGCAGTGAGATACAGCCCGATGACGATGTCGTTGAAACGCCGACCCGGAGGTCATGTACACCTGCCCGGCCGGATAGGGAACAATGGAGGGGTGAATTTGCAGTTCAATGCCGGGGATGGCTGGAATTCCACTGGCGGGGCATGCCCGGCGCTGACCAGGTCCGTGACGGCGGGCCTCCTCGAACCCGGAGGGAGCACTCGATGGCGGCGA
>DASZKQ010000466.1:0-5308 GCA_035552835.1 Mycobacterium sp.
TCGACGATGATCGGGGCGAGGCCCATGCTCAGCTCGTCGACGAGGAGCACCCGCGGCTGCTGGATGAGTCCCCGTGCCATTGCCAGCATCTGCTGCTCGCCGCCTGAGAGGTCTCCCGCATTGAGGTTCAGTCGAGCACGCAGCGCGGGAAAAAAGTCAAGCACGTCGTCGATCGACACCGATCCGCCGCGTCGCCTGCCGAGTTCAATGTTCTCCTTGCAGGTGAGGCCACGGAACAACGACCGATTGTCGGGAACCAGCACCAGACCTCGTCGAGTGACGGCGACCGGGTTCGCGTTCGGCACTGGCTCACCGAGCAGCTCGAGCTGTCCGCCAAGGCGCGGTAAGAGTCCCGCCAGCGTGAGCAATACCGTGGTCTTGCCGGCGCCGTTCGGCCCAAGCAGAGCCAGGATCTCGCCCTTCTCCAGGCTCAGGTCGAATCGACGCACCACCTTGGTGCCGTTGTACCCAGCGTCGAGGGCGCGACAGACGAGCGCGGTCACGACGCAGCACCGGCAGTGGTATTCGTCGTGCCGAGGTAGGCGGCGGAGACCAGCGGGTCAGACTGCACCTGCCGAGGTGTCCCCGAAGCGATGAGGACTCCGAGGTCGAGAACGTGGATCACGTCGCAGACGCCGAGCACAAGACTCATGTCGTGATCGACCATTACCACCGTGATGCCTGCGTCGCGGACATCGCGTAAGCGGTCGCCGAGCCAGCGGCTCTCCTCGCTGTCGAGTCCGCCGGCCGGCTCGTCGAGGAGCAGCACCTTCGGTCGTCCGGCCAGGGCACGTGCCACCGAGACCAGCTGCCGATATCCGGCGGAAAGCTCCTTCACCGGCCGGTCCCGCACCTCTTGCAGCTTGAGCAACGCGCAAAGTCTATCGAGATCGTGCTCCGATCCCTGACGGCGGTTCCTGGCCGCGGCCCGACCGACATCGATGTTCTCCGCGACGGTGAGGTCGTCGTACAGCTCGACGCTCTGGAACGTGCGCGCCAGGCCGACCCGAGCGCGTCGGTGCGGCGGAAGGTCGCTCATGCGTGCCCCGTCGAACACGACCGAGCCGCGGCCTGATGCAAACCCGCTGATGGCGTCGATCATGGTGGTCTTGCCAGCGCCGTTCGGTCCGATGACTCCTACGATGCTGCCGGCGTGCACGTCGAACGACACCTCGGAGACGGCGGTGACGGAGCCGTAGCGTACGGTGAGATCGATGACCGACAGGATCGGCACGCCGCGGTCAATGACAACTTGCGGCCGCACCCGCACGGGATCGGGGGCGACGTCGGGTTCCGGCGGAACCGGGACTGGGCGACGTCGCAGTCGAGGCCCGAATCTCTGCTGCAACGTTCCGATCACGCCGTCGGGATTCCGGATCACCGCGAAGATGAGCAGTACGGCTGAGATTGTGCCGTACCACGGTCCGAGGTTGAGGTGTTGATCCACGACGGTGAAGAGGATGCCGCCAGTGGCGATGATGCCCGTGGTAATGCCGCCGGCTATCGAAGTGATGCCGGAGAGATAGGCAATCGCGAACAAGCCGATGCCAAGCACGGCGTCGAACGTCGGAGGCACGGCCCCTCCCTGCAGGTAGCCGATCATGCTGCCGGCAAGACCGGCGATAAAGCCACCGATGGCGAAGGCCACTAGCTTCGTTCGCACAACGTTGATGCCAGCTGCCGCAGCCGATCGTTCGTTGGCCTTGACCGCGAGCATGGCCGCGCCGAGGCGATGCTGCCGCAATAGGGCCACGCCAATGGACGCCGCCGCCAACATCCCGACGCAGAGGATCGCGAATGGTATGCGCGACGAGAGAACGTCGATGCGGAACGTGTAGCCAAACATACGCGGCGGTTTGATCGGCGCCCCGTTCAGTCCTCCGTTGAATTTGTAGTTGGTGAACCAGAGCGCTTCCAGCGCGACCGACATCGCCAGCGTGACGATAGCGACCGGCAACCCGCGGATGCGCAAGGCCGGCAGCCCGAAGACGACGCCGATGACGGCGGCCGCGAGCGCGGACAACAGTGGCGCTACCGGGAATGGGATGCCCCAGTTCTGGGCGAATCGGAAGAGCGCGAACGCGCCGACTCCCGCCAATGACAACTGGGCGAAGGAGATCTGTCCGGCGTACCCGGTGATCACCACCCACGAGAGCCCCAACATGCCGAACACGAATGTCTCGATGAGGGCGTACCGATACCCACCGGACGTGACGAAGATCGCCAGCAACGCCGCGGCAACGGCGATGACCGCCGGCAGAGCGATCCGCTGCGGCCTTCCGGCCCGCCCGAGCGTTTGCGTGATCACTGCGCCGCGATCGGGCAGCGGCTTGCCACGGATCAGCAACGTGGCCAGAATCACGATCAGCGGGACGAGCTCGGGCGTGCCCCAGGCGAACCACGTCAGCTTCAGTTGGAGGAACGTGAACTCGGACTGCACCATGCCGATGACGAGTCCGGCGGCGACCGCAGGGCCGACGCGGTTGAAGCCGCCGACTAGCGCGGCCGCCAAGGCCGGCACGATGAACAACGTGTACGAGACCGGCACGATCGGAACGTTCGGCGAGATGAGTATCCCGGCGAGCCCGGCTACGACTGCGCTGAGCGCCCAGTTGGCCCGAGAGATGCGTTCGGGTGACAGTCCCGTGACGTACGCACCACGCTCGGTTTCAGCGGCAGCCCTCGTCGCGAGGCCGAAGCGGGTGAAGCGAAACAACACAATCAGCACCATTGCCAGCCCGACCACGGCCGCGGCGAACCACAGCCCGTCGACCCGTACCGTCTGACCAAGCACCGTTACGTTGCCGGTTGGCAGGATCGCCTGGGTGACGATCGGATTCGTGCCAAGGCGGATTCCGATGATGGCTTGGAGGACGAGCATCACACCAATCGAAGCGACGGCCTTGCCGACCGCTGGAGCATTTCGCAGCGGTCGGAAGACGAGGTAGTGGAGCAGCAACCCGATGAGTGCAGCGATCAGCAAAGCAATGGCCGTTGCCAACCAGAATCCGAGCTCGTGATGCAAGGCGATCCGCGGTTCGAAGCCGGGAATCGGGTTGAACAGAACCCCGGTGCGCAGCAGCGCATAGGTCTCGGCGACGTACAATCCGATCGCACCAGTCGCGAAGTTGACGACACCGGAGCTCCGGTACGTGACGACGAGCGCCATGGCGAGCGCCGCGAACACACCACCGCTGCCTGCGCCACGCAGGAGGAAGGCAAGGTACTCACTCACGGCGCATCGCCACGAGTGGCTCGGTCACGGAACGTTCATCCGGCGAACAGCGGGCCGGCATCGACGAGCTTGACGTTAGTCACATTGGCGCCGTTCATCGTCCCGACCACCGTTTGACTGCTGCACACCGTGAGGGGCGGGAGCGGGTGTGTTGAGCAACCAAAAGTGGTGCCGTAACCGACAGGCGAGACGATATTTTTGGTGGCCTTCATCGTGTCGGCGATCGAGACCGCCGTGGCGTTGCCGCTGAAGCCAGCCATGCCGCGGATAAAGCTCATCACGACCTGGTACCCCGTGGGAGTGAACCCACCGATCGGGGTGGCGGGACTGTACTTCGCCATCACGGAGCGGTAGAGCACCGTTTGGGAGTCGTTGGAGTTGACAGACGTACCACCGAACACCGTGGCTCCATTTAATGCGGTGGCACCGACAGCCTGGACGACATTGGTAGCGATGCACGTCGAGATGATCCAGTGCTTCCCGGTCGGGTCGATCGCCCGCGCCGCCTGCAGGTACGAGATGCAGAGGGTGGCGTCGCCGAGGACAACGGTTGCGCCGGCACCAGACGAGAGGGCCGCCTGGAGGTACGGTGTCATGTCGGGCGTACCAGTAGGCACCGAGATGACATCAGGGGTGACTCCGGCCTTGCCGAACGGGATGCCGGCGAGCCCTTGTACACCAGCAGCACCGCTGTCGATGGTGAGCAACGCCACCTTCTTTATGCCTTCGTTCTTGGCCTGCAGCGCCATTGCACCGAGCACAGCGGCCGTGCCCCCGGACACGCTGAAGACGAGACCGGTCTTGTCGAGGCTCTCGGCGATAGACGTACCGCCGGAGTCAATGTAGGGGATGCCGGCGCCGGTGACGATCGGCACCAACGTGGCGCCCATCGCGGTGATGGTGACGATCGCGGCAGCGACTTTGTCCTGGACGAACTGGTTACCACAAGCGGTCGCCGTCGCGGTGTTGCCCTCGTCGGTCGTGCATTTGTCGACTGTCACCGGGTGACCGCCAACACCGCCGAGACATTGGTTGGCGTAGTCGACCGCGGCGTTGGCGGACGCACCGAGCTGGGGCAGGCTCACTTCGGCGGCCTCTGGCCATTGAATGCCGACCTTCACCGTCTGACCGCTGGCCGCTGGCCCGGGGCATGGCGGGGCGCTCGCTTGGGCGGTGGTCGTGTTGCTGCCGCCCGTGCCCGGCGACGCCGTGTTGCTAGTGCACGCGGCCAGTGCCAGGCAGCAGCCAACGGCCGCTAGCAGAGCGAACCGACGGACACTGGTGACGCGCCGCGCCCCTGAGATTGTTGTCATTTCTTCCCCCTCGTAAACCACGCCGACGGCCCGCCGGACACGGGACAGCATAGTCCCTTACCTGCCGTACGTCAAGACAACCTCGTCTGGCGTGGGCCCGCCTCGCGTTCGTCGGAGGGGCCACATTTGGCAAATTCCGTTCGAGGTATTCGGTGGCGTTCCGGGAACCAGCGGCTTAGTCAGAGCAAGCGGGGATTGGCATCCAGGGAATGTTGCGTATTCCATGAAAGGTCTGCGACCCACGAGTACTGAGGGAGTGGCTGCTGCTGTTCACGGTTGGGCGAGCAGTTTCAGCCTGGTGAAATCTTCCAGACCGGCTCCTCGCCCAAGTAATCCTCAGGCGGTCCTCAATCGGTTACCTGTCTTCATCAGAACTACTGATTATGGCCAACCGACACCCGGAACGCTTACTTCGGAGGCGATGACCGTGCCAACGGTGCCGAATGAGCGGTCACGCCGAGACGAAAAGACTTCTCCCGTTGGAGAAGGCCCAGGTCCACTGGCGTAACCGGGCCAGGTCGTCGCGGCCTTGTTATAACCGGAGATGTCCGAGGTTGCTCCGAAGAGGGTTTTTCGATCGAAGCCGCCGAGAACAGGAGCGATCGCCTGGAAATTGCCGGACCGGATGACCTCAAGCACCTCTCCTCCCTCCTTCACGCGACGGAACTCGCGCTCGGCCGGAGCCGCAAACCAGACGGCTCCTTCCGCGTCGATGCAAATTCCGTCTGGACCAGCGGGTGCGGTGACCGCCCAGGTCCGC
>DASZKQ010000467.1:0-13039 GCA_035552835.1 Mycobacterium sp.
CACGGCCGACTGGTTGCGCGCTACTGCGCCACCATCCAAATCGCTTGTGCGGCAGGACTTCCCAGGTCGACGGTGGTGGGTGTGCCGTCAGCCGATTCGACCGCGATGGAGATCATCCCGGCGAATTCGCGCCGGGTCAGCACCCGCAGCCGCGAGTCGAGGCTGATTCCGATGCTGTCGAAATAGCGCAGCATCTCGGGGTCTTTATCGGATATCCGCGCTACCGTGCCGGCGTCGCCGTCGGCGCATGACCACAGCTGGCGAGCCGGTGGCGTGGGCACTTGCCCGTCGGAGCCGGGGATCGGGTCACCGTGCGGATCGCGCTGAGGGAAGCCCAGCTTGGCGTCGATGCGCGCCACCAGCCGGTCGGACACCGCGTGCTCGAGCACCTCGGCCTCGTCGTGCACTTCGTCCCAGCTGTAACCCAGCTCCTTGACCAGGAAGGTTTCCAGCAGTCGGTGGCGGCGCACCATCGCCAGCGCCGCCCGACGCCCCGACTCGGTCAGCGTGACCGCGCCGTACTTCTCGTGGTCGACCAGACCCTGCTCGGCGAGTTTGCGGATGGATTCCGAGGCGGTGCTGGCGGACACCCCGAGCTTCTCGGCCAGCATCTTAGTGCTGACCTTCTCCCGCGACCACTCCTGGGCATTCCAGATGACTTTCAGATAGTCCTGGGCAACCGCGGTGAGCTCGTTGGGCTCCTCAATAGGGGGGTCAGGGCGCACAACGGAAGTTTAAGCAATCCTCACCTGATCTGGGGCTCTCGCACGACCAGCCGCTACCTTGCGCCGTAGGCTAACGGTTGTGCAACGGTGGCGCGGCCAGGACGAGATACCCACGGACTGGGGCAGATGCGTGCTTACCATCGGGGTGTTCGACGGTCTGCACCGCGGGCACGCCGAGCTGATCGAGCACGCGGTGAAATCGGGCCGCGCGCGGGGCGTGCCCACCGTGCTGATGACGTTCGACCCGCACCCGATGGAAGTGGTCTTCCCCGGCAGTCACCCCGCTCAGTTGACGACGCTGACCCGACGTGCCGAGCTGGCAGAGGAGTTCGGCATCGATGTGTTTCTGGTGATGCCGTTCACCACGAATTTCATGAAGCTCACGCCAGAGCGCTACGTCCACGAATTGCTCGTCGAAGACCTGCACGTAGTAGAAGTCGTGGTGGGTGAGAACTTCACCTTCGGCAAAAAGGCTGCCGGTACCGTCGACACCCTGCGCCGCGCCGGCGAGCGATTCGGGTTCGCCGTGGAATCGATGTCACTGGTGTCCGAGCATCACGACACCGAAACCGTGACGTTCTCGTCGACCTATATCCGGTCCTGTGTCGACGCTGGAGACGTGGTTGCCGCCGCCGAAGCGCTGGGCCGTCCACACCGCGTCGAAGGCGTGGTGGTGCGTGGCGACGGACGCGGCACCGAGCTGGGTTTCCCCACCGCCAACGTGGCGCCGCCGATGTACTCGGCTATCCCGGCGGACGGCGTCTACGCCGCCTGGTTCACCGTTCTCGGGCACGGGCCGGTGACCGGCACGGTAGTGCCGGGCGAGCGCTATCAGGCCGCGGTGTCGGTGGGCACTAATCCGACCTTCTCGGGGCGCACCCGCACCGTCGAGGCGTTTGTGCTCGACACTGCCGCAGACTTGTACGGACAGCATGTGGCGCTGGACTTCGTCGCGCGGATCCGCGGGCAGAAGAAGTTCGGATCGGTGAAGGATCTCATCGCCGCGATGGGCACCGACACCGAGCGTGCCCGCTCCCTGTTATCTGCCGGTTAACCTGCTGGTTTCCGGTCGATCGGGGCCCACTGTTAGACTCCCTGGCGACACGGCGCGTGCTGCAGTTCGCGGCGGCCGCAGCCTGGATTTCGTGGCGATCGCAAGCCCGGCAGTGCCGGGGGCAGCGGGTCGCCACGAGACAACACCGGATCGCGGACCGATTGATGGAGATATTTCGTGGCGCTGACTGCCGAGCAAAAAAAGGAAATCCTGGGCTCTTACGGCCTGCATGAGACCGACACTGGATCCCCTGAGGCGCAGGTCGCCCTGCTGACCAGGCGGATCGCCGACCTGACCGAGCACCTCAAGGTGCACAAGCACGACCACCACTCACGCCGCGGTCTGCTGCTGCTGGTGGGACGCCGGCGCCGGCTACTGAAGTACGTCGCGCAGATCGACGTGGAGCGCTACCGCTCACTGATTGACCGGCTGGGTCTGCGTCGCTGACCGCGCCCGCCGGGGGTGGGAATCGCCAGGTCGGCGTGTAGCATAAGGACGTTCTGGGCCGGATCGGCCCGAGCAGGTGCGGCGCGCGCGATCCGCGCGCACCGTCCCAGCGAGTCACAAGGGGACCTGCATCGCGCGGTCTTCGGTAGTGGCTGCCGGGCTCCCGAATCGGAGCAGGTCGGCAGCTTCGATCGACGGCCGTAGCTGCATCCAGGCTCTGGAAACCTACGGGTTGAGCGTGACCACGCAAAAAAGCTGAATAAATCCAGAGAGGCCATACGGACACCTATGTCTGTAGCTGAAATTGACCAAGGCGTGTTCGAGTCGACCGCCGTCATCGACAACGGGAGCTTCGGCACCCGCACCATCCGTTTCGAAACCGGCCGGTTGGCTCTGCAAGCCGCCGGCGCCGTCGCCGCCTACCTCGACGACGAGACCATGCTCCTGTCGGCGACCACCGCCAGCAAGAGCCCCAAAGAGCAATTCGATTTCTTTCCGCTGACCGTTGACGTTGAGGAGCGGATGTACGCCGCCGGTCGCATCCCCGGCTCGTTCTTCCGTCGCGAAGGCCGGCCCTCCACCGACGCGATCCTGACCTGCCGACTCATCGACCGGCCGCTGCGCCCGTCGTTCGTCGACGGCTTGCGCAACGAGATCCAGGTCGTGGTGACGATCCTCAGCCTGGATCCCAACGAGCTCTACGACGTGCTGGCCATCAACGCCGCATCCGCTTCGACCCAGCTGGCCGGGCTGCCGTTCGCCGGCCCGGTCGGCGGGGTGCGGGTAGCGCTGATCGACGGCACCTGGGTCGCGTTCCCGACGGTCGAGCAGACCGAACGGGCGGTCTTCGACATGGTGGTGGCCGGACGGGTGGTCTCCGGCTCGTCTAGTGCCGAAGGCCCCAACGCCGACGTGGCCATCATGATGGTCGAAGCCGAGGCCACCGAAAACGTCATCGAACTGGTCGCGGGTGGCGCCCAGGCGCCGTCCGAAACCGTTGTGGCGCAAGGCCTGGAGGCCGCCAAGCCGTTCATCGCCGCGTTGTGCACCGCGCAGCAGGAGCTGGCCGATGCCGCGGCGAAACCGACCGGTGAATACCCGGTGTTCCCCGACTACGGCGACGACGTGTACTACTCGGTGTCCTCGGTGGCCACCGACGAGCTGTCTGCCGCGCTCACCATCTCCGGCAAGAACGAGCGCAATACCCGCACCGACGAGATCAAGGCGGAGGTGCTCGAGCGGCTGGCCGACACCTACGCCGGCCGGGAGAAAGAGGTCGGGGCGGCATTTCGCGCGCTTACCAAAAAGCTTGTGCGCCAGCGTATCCTGAGCGACCACTTCCGCATCGACGGCCGCGGTATCACCGACATTCGCGCGCTGTCGGCGGAAGTCGCGGTGGTGCCACGGGCCCACGGCAGTGCGCTGTTCGAGCGCGGCGAAACCCAGATCATGGGTGTGACCACCCTCGACATGGTCAAGATGGCTCAGCAGATCGACTCGCTGGGGCCGGAGACCTCCAAGCGGTACATGCACCACTACAACTTCCCGCCGTTCTCCACCGGGGAAACCGGTCGGGTCGGCTCGCCTAAGCGGCGCGAGATCGGTCACGGCGCGCTGGCCGAACGGGCGCTGATGCCGGTGCTGCCCCCCGTCGACGAGTTCCCCTACGCCATCCGTCAGGTCTCGGAAGCCTTGAGCTCCAACGGTTCCACCTCGATGGGCTCGGTGTGCGCCTCGACGCTGTCGCTGCTGAACGCCGGGGTTCCGCTCAAGGCGCCGGTCGCCGGCATCGCGATGGGTCTGGTGTCTGACGACGTGGAAGTGGAAGCGGCGACTGGCGTTGTTACTGAGCGCCGCTTCGTCACGCTGACCGACATCCTGGGCGCCGAAGACGCATTCGGCGACATGGACTTCAAGTGCGCCGGCACCAAGGACTTCGTCACCGCGCTGCAGTTGGACACCAAACTCGACGGGATCCCGTCGCAGGTGCTGGCCGGCGCGTTGGACCAGGCCAAAGATGCGCGCCTGACGATTCTCGAGGTGATGGCCGAGGCCATCGACTCACCCGACGAGATGAGCCCGTATGCGCCGCGGGTCACCACGATCAAGGTGCCGGTCGACAAGATCGGCGAGGTGATCGGCCCCAAGGGCAAGATCATCAACGCCATCACCGAAGAAACCGGCGCGCAGATCTCCATCGAGGACGACGGCACGGTGTTCGTCGGTGCCATCGACGGACCTTCGGCGCAGGCCGCGATCGACAAGATCAACGCGATCGCCAACCCACAGCTGCCCAAGACCGGCGAGCGATTCCTCGGAACGGTGGTCAAGACCACCGACTTCGGTGCGTTCGTGTCGCTGCTACCGGGCCGCGACGGGCTGGTGCACATCTCCAAACTCGGCAGGGGCAAGCGCATCGCGAAGGTCGAGGACGTTGTCAACGTCGGCGACAAGTTGCGCGTGGAAATCGCCGACATCGACAAGCGCGGCAAGATCTCGCTGGTGCTCGTGGCCGAAGAAGCCGGAGAATCCGGCGACGGTGATGCAGCAACTCCCTCGGAGACCGCGGAAGCCGATTCGTCGGCTTCTCAGCAGGCCGGTCACCGGCCCGCATCGTCACCGACGGAAGCCGATGCCGCGACGGCCAGCAGTTAGCCCGGGGACGCAGCCGCTGCGACGCGGCAGGCACAGCGCCGAGCCGTCTTCCGCGTTCCGCCGCACCACCCTGCCCGGGGGGTTGCGTGTCGTCACCGAGTACCTGCCGGGGGTGCACTCCGCGTCGGTCGGCGTGTGGGTCGGCGTCGGATCGCGCGATGAGGGCGCGACCGTGGCCGGCGCCGCGCACTTTCTGGAGCATCTGCTGTTCAAGTCCACCCCGACGCGCACAGCTGTCGACATCGCGCAGGCGGTGGATGCGGTCGGCGGTGAGCTGAACGCGTTCACCGCCAAGGAGCACACCTGCTACTACGCGCACGTGCTCGACAGCGATTTGGAGTTGGGCGTCGACCTGGTCGCTGACGTGGTGCTCAACGGACGCTGCGCCACCGAGGACGTCGAGCTCGAGCGCGACGTCGTGCTCGAGGAGATCGCCATGCGCGACGACGACCCCGAGGACGCACTGGGTGACATGTTCCTGGCTGCGCTCTTCGGTGACCATCCGGTGGGCCGTCCGGTAATCGGCAGCGCGGAGTCGGTGTCGGCAATGACACGCGCTCAACTGCATTCGTTTCACATGCGGCGCTACACACCCGAGCGGATGGTCATCGCGGTGGCCGGCAATGTCGATCACGATGACGTGGTGGCGATGGTCCGCGAGCACTTCGGGCCGCGCTTGGTCAGGGGTCGGGGGCCGGTGCCGCCACGCAAGGGCACCGGCCGGATCACCGGTCGTCCGCAATTGACGTTGGTCAATCGCAATGCCGAGCAGACCCACGTCTGTCTGGGGGTGCGCACGCCTGGCCGGCATTGGAAGCATCGGTGGGCGCTTGCGGTGCTCAACACCGCACTCGGCGGTGGCTTGAGTTCGCGTCTGTTCCAACAGGTTCGGGAATCCCGCGGGCTGGCGTACTCGGTCTACTCGTCGGTGGACATGTTCTCCGACAGCGGTGCGCTGTCCGTCTACGCCGCGTGCCTTCCGGAGCGTTTCGCCGAGGTTGCGCGTGTGACCACCGAGGTGCTCGAGACGGTGGCACGCGATGGCATCACCGAGGCGGAATGCCGGATCGCCAAGGGTTCGCTGCGCGGCGGGCTGGTGCTCGGCCTGGAGGACTCCAATTCGCGGATGAACCGCATTGGCCGTAGCGAACTCAACTACGCTGAGCATCGAAGTATCGACCGCACGCTGCAGGAGCTCGACGAGGTTACCGTGGACGAGGTTAATGCGGCGGCCCACCGACTGCTGGGCAAGCCATACGGCGTGGCCGTTCTCGGTCCGCATCAATCGAAAAAGTCGCTACCTCAACAGCTTCGAGCGATAGCAAGGTAGGGCCATGGTACTGGGGTTCTGGGATCTCGACGTGCCAATCGTTGGAGCGCCGATGTCGGGTGGCCCCGGTACGCCGGCGCTGGCGGCGGCGGTGTCCAACGCCGGCGGCCTTGGATTTTTGGCCAGCGGCTATGTGAGTGCGGAGTGTCTCGCCGACGACATCGCGGCCGCGCGCGCCGCGACCACCGGCCCGCTCGGTGTCAATCTGTTTGTGCCGCAACCCAGCGTCGCCGACGTCTACGCGCTGGACCACTACGCGGAGGCGCTCGACGAGATTGCCGAGCATTACGAAGTCGAGATTGGTTACCCCCGGTTTGGTGACGACGACGGCTGGCAGCAGAAACTTGAGGTGGTGGCCGATCTGCGGCCCGAGATGGTGTCGTTCACCTTCGGTGCGCCGTCACCGGACGTCATGCGGTGGTTCGGCGCCCTGGGAATTCTGCTTTTCAACACCGTGACGTCAGCCTACGAGGCCGGAGTGGCCCTCGCTGCCGGTGCGGACGGTCTGGTCGTCCAGGGGCCCGACGCCGGCGGTCACCGCGGTACCTTCGCGCCGGACATGGACCCCGGTAAAGAGTCCTTGCACGAGTTGCTTGCCCGGATCCGAAGCGCCCACGATGTCCCGCTGATCGCAGCCGGCGGACTCGGCACCGCCGAGGACGTGGCCGCCGTCATGAACAGGGGAGCGGTCGCCGCCCAAATCGGCACCGCACTACTGCTCAGCGACGAGGCGGGCACCAACGCCGCACATCGCTCCGCGCTGCAGCATCCGGAGTTCATCAAAACGATTGTCACACGGGCATTTTCGGGTCGGTATGCGCGGGGTTTGGAGAACGACTTCACCCGGTTGCTCGACGAGGTGGCGCCGCTGGGATATCCCGAGGTCAACCAGATGACCTCACCGATCCGCAGGGCCTCGGTGGCGTTGGAGGACCCGCACGGCACCAACCTATGGGCGGGAACGGCTTACCGGGCCGCGCGCACCGGGTCGGCGAAGGACATCATCAAGACGCTCGGCGACGTCTAAGGCAGCGGTCATGGGCGCCGCTCCTTCTCATCGCTTCGCTCTGCATCGTCGTCGGCGCACTCACACCTGGGGCTTGCGCTGTGCCCACGGCTTAGCGACTTCCAGTTGGCTGGCCGCTCGGAGCAGGACGTCTTCGCGTCCATAGGCGGCCACCAACTGCACCCCGACCGGCAGCCCGCCGTCGGTCCACTCAACCGGCACGTTGATCGCGGGCTGCCCACTCATGTTGTACGGCGGGGTGAATGGAATGAACTGCCCTGAGCGTTCCATGCCATCCATCGGGTGATCGGGGTTGTTGACAATGGTGCCCAGCGGCAGCGGAAGCTCGGCCACCGTCGGTGTGAGCAACAGATCCCAGCCATCGGCCCACCAGGCCTGCAGTGCGCGGCGGAATTGGGTGGTGGCCGATAGCGCAAGCGCATAGTCGATGGCGCTGAGGTGCGCGCCGTAGTCGGCCTGTATGCGGTTCATCGGTTCGAACTCGTCCTCGGCGAGGGGGCGTCCGACCTGTTCTTCGAACCGCCGCAGGCTGACACCCATGTTGGTGCTCCATATGGCCCCGAAGCGGGAGATGAACGTCGTGTCCTCGAGCGCTGCGGGCCATGCTTGTTCGACCGTATGGCCAAACGATTCCAGCAACGTGGCGACTGACCGTGCGGCCGCGGTGCACTCGGGTGCGACGGCGGCTCCTTGCGGATGGTGGTCGAGCAGGCCGATGCGTAACCGGCCCGGGTCGGCGCCAACCTCGTCGACATACGGGCGGGAAGGAGCAGGCGCGATCACCGTGTCGCCGATCGCGGGTCCCCGAACAGCGTCGAGCAGCACCGCCGTGTCGCGCACCGTACGGCTCACGCAAAGCTCCACCGACAGCGCTGTTTCGTCGCGGATCGGGCCAAGCGAGATCCTGCCCTGGCTCGGCTTCAGGCCGATCAGCCCGCAACACGAGGCGGGAATCCGGATCGAGCCGCCGCCGTCGCTGGCGTGCGCGAATGGGACCATGCCGCTGGCGACGGCGGCCGCTGCGCCACCACTCGATCCGCCGGGCGAACGACTGGTATCCCACGGGTTGTGCGTCGCGCCCCAGGCGAGCGGTTCGGTGGTCGGCACGCTGCCGAGTTCGGGACTGTTGGTCCGGCCGGCGATCACCAAACCGGCGCTGCGGTACCGGCTGACCAATGTGGTGTCAGCGTCCGAGATCACCTTCGCGTTTTTGAGCGCGATGTTGCCGTTGCTGATCCGCTGACCGGCATAGCCGGCGAACAGGTCCTTGATGAGGAAGGGCACGCCACGGAACGACCCGTCGGGCAGCTCAGCACGGGCTGTGTCGCGAGCATGATCGAACCAGCGGATTACCACGGCGTTGAGGATGGGGTCGATGCGCTCGATGCGCTCGATGGCCGCTTCGAGCAACTCGAGAGCTGTCACCTCACCTTTTCTCACCAAGGCGGCTTGGTCGACCGCATCCATCCAGCGGGTGTCATCGGCGAGTGAACTCACGCGGTCTGTGTAGCACAACGGCTGATGGTCCTGCTCCTCAACGGGCCGTACCGGCCCGCATCGTCGCAGGACGGCTTGCGCGTCAGGCCAGCACGTCCGCCGGTTGGGTGAACGGCAGGTGCAAGTCGGCGGCAACGCGCTGGGACAGCAGCGCTCCGTCGTGCGTCGAAAGCCCTTTGGCGAGTGCAGGGTTCGTCCGGCAGGCCACTTTCCAGCCGTGGTCAGCGAGTTCGATCACATAGGGCATGGTGGCGTTGGTCAATGCGAACGTCGACGTTTTTGGCACCGAAGCCGGCATGTTCGCCACGCAGTAGAACAGCGTGTCGTATACGGCGAACGTCGGGTCGTCATGGGTGGTCGGATATGAGTCCTCAAAGCAGCCGCCTTGGTCGATGGCGATGTCGACCAGCACCGCGCCTGGCTTCATATGCGCGACAAGAGAATTGGATACCAACTTGGGCGCCTTGGCGCCCGGCAACAGCACCGCGCCGATGACCAGGTCGGCGTCTTTTATGGCTTGCTCGAGTTCCAAGGCGGTCGAGTAGCGGGTCTGCACCCGTCCGCCGAACACCGTGTCGAGGTCGCGCAGTTTGTTGATGTTGACGTCGAGCACCGTGACCGTTGCGCCCATCCCGTCGGCGACGCGGGCGGCGTTGTAGCCGGCGGTGCCGCCGCCGATCACGACGACCTTGGCCGGCTCGACGCCGGGCACGCCGCCCATCAGCACGCCGCGGCCGCCGTGGGTGCGCATCAGGTGATAGGCACCGACCTGGGCGGACAGCCGTCCGGCGACCTCGCTCATCGGGGCCAGCAGTGGCAGCGAGCCGTCGGCGGCCTGGACGGTCTCGTAGGCGATCGATGTGGTGGCCGAAGCCAAAAGCGCCTCGGTGCAGGCACCGGAGGCAGCCAAGTGCAGGTAGGTGAACAGGGTCTGCCCGCGCCGCATCCCGGCGTACTCGATCGGTGTCGGTTCCTTGACCTTGAGCACCAGATCGGCCTCGGCCCACACTTCGTCCGCGGTGGCGATCAGTTGCGCGCCCGCGGCCTTGAAATCGCTGTCGCTGATTGCTGAGCCCTCGCCGGCACCGGTCTGGACCAAGACCTCGTGGCCACGGCGGGTCAACTCCGTTACGCCGGACGGTGTGATGGCCACTCGATACTCGTTGTTCTTGGTCTCGGTGGGGATTCCAACCTGCATGACTCAATTGTGAAGAAACTTCGATGGTGCTGCAGAGATCACGAAGACACATCTGTAGAATTGGCCGATGACCGTAGAAATAGCGGAGAGCGACGTCACCACCGGGGCTGCGTCGAAGGATCTTCGGCCCGCCGTTCTTGACCAGATCGACCGCAGAATTTTGAGCCTGCTGCACGCGGACGCTCGCATCACCAACAGCGCACTGGCCGCCGAACTCGACATCGCCGCGTCGACCTGTCACGGTCGCGTTCGCAGGTTGACGGACCTGGGCGTCATTCGCGGCTTTTACGCCGACATCGACCCCGTTGCGGTCGGATTGCCGCTGCAGGCAATGATCTCGGTCAGCCTGCAGTCCCACGCCCGCGGCAAGATCCGGGATTTTATTCAGCAGATCCGGCGCAAACCGCAGGTGAGGGATGTCTACTTCCTGGCCGGGGCCGACGATTTCATCCTGCACGTCGCCGCTCGCGACACCGAGGACCTGCGCTCATTCGTCGTCGAAAATCTCAACGCCGACGCCGACGTGGCGGGCACTCAGACGTCGCTGATCTTCGAGCACCTCCGGGGCGCGGCGCCCATCTGAATATTTCCCGATACCGGGGGTACCGGGTATGCTGCTGAGCGACGGAGCTTAGACATTAGGCTCGATTTGTAAAGCAGCCTGAAGGCAGGGAATGCATGATGTTCACGGTCAACGACGACGCTGTCGGTCCGCATCTGTCACGTCGGGGGGCGCCGGCCGATTACGAACGGTTGGTCCTGGAGGCGCGCGACGTCGACTTCGACTGGGCCAAGCTGCCGTTCCACTACGTGCCGGGTGAGCCGTTTACCACCCACGTCTTCAATGTCCTGCATCTGCTGCTGCCTGCGGGTGAAGAGTTCTTCGTCGACGTGTTCAAGAAGACGCTGCCGCTGATCAAGGACGACCAATTGCGGCTTGATGTACAGGGATTCATCGGCCAGGAGGCGATGCATTCCCAAGCGCACTCCGGTGTGCTGGACTACTTCGCGGCCAACAACGTCGATTTGATGCCGTTCACCGACCAGATCGCCTGGCTCTTCGAGAAGCTGATGGGCGACCGCCCCCGCTGGAGTCTGCGACGACGACACAGCTGGTTGCTCGAGCAGGTGGCGATCGTAGCGGCGGTCGAGCATTACACGGCGATCCTGGGGGAGTGGATTTTGGACACTCCGCAGCATGACGCGATCGGCACCGACCCGGTGATGCTGGACATGCTTCGCTGGCACGGGGCCGAGGAAGTCGAGCACAAGGCCGTCGCCTTCGACGTGATGAAGCATCTACGGGCCGGGTACTGGCGGCAGGTGCGCACCCAGTTGGTGGTCACGCCGATGATGCTGCTGATGTGGGTGCGCGGGGTTCGGTTCATGTACTCGGTGGACCGACAACTGACCCCGGGAGCCAAAGCGCGCTGGCGGGATTACTTCAACGCGGCGCGACGTGGGCTGGTGCCTGGGCCGCTGCGGTTCGTCCGGGTCATCGGCGCCTACTACAAACCGAATTTCCATCCGTCACAGCTGGGCGGCGTCGAGCGGGCGGTCGACTACCTTGCCATCTCACCCGCGGCCCGCGCCTCCCATTGAGCCGAGAGGAATCGATGACCCGCACCACCGTGACCGCGTCCGACGGCGTCACGCTGGCCGTGCACGCCTACACCGAGATCCAACGGCAGCGGCCGACCGTATTGGCGATTCATGGTTATCCGGATAACCACCACCTGTGGGACGGGGTGGCTGGATACCTTCGCGACGACTGCAACGCCAAATACAACGTGGTGGCGTACGACGTGCGTGGCGCCGGCGAATCGGCTCGGCCGCCGGGCCGGTCCGGTTACCGCTTCCCCCAACTGATCTCCGATGCCGGTTCGGTGATCGACAGCCTGGGCGTTGACCAGGTGCACTTGCTGGCCCACGATTGGGGCTCGATTCAGGCCTGGGCCGCAGTGACCGACGACGCGGTGATGAGCAAGGTCGCATCGTTCACTTCGATCTCGGGGCCGCACTTGAACTATGCGGGCAAGTTCTTGCGGTCAGCGCGCACTCCGCGCGGCCTCTTCGACGTGGTCAGGCAGTTCATGGCGTCGGGATACATCTGGTTCTTTCTGTGCCCCGGTCTTCCGGAGTTGATGATTCGGTCCGGGTTGGGCGTGAAAGTCATTGACGTCTTTGGTCGTATCGGCAACTCGAGCACCCGGACCCAATCTCCGACGGCAGTGCGGTCAACCGGCGACTACGTCAATGGCCTCAACCTGTACCGGGCCAACATGCCCGCGCCATTTCTGGCTCCCGGCGCGCAGCTGCCGCAGACCAACGTTCCAGTCCAGGTGCTGGTGCCGCGCAAGGACATGTTCGTCACACCCGCGCTGCAGCGGTTCACCGGCTCAATCCCGTTGGGTAGCAGGGTCATTCCGATCGAGGGCGGCCACTGGGTGGTGACCTCGCGTCCCGATGTCATCGCCAGGCTGACCAGCGAGTGGATCGACCGAGTCGTCAGCGGCGCGGCGTCGTCGAGTCCATCCGTGGTGGGCACCGGGCGGCGTGACGTGGGGGGCAAGCTCGCTCTGGTCACCGGGGCGGGCGCCGGGATAGGCCGAGCCACCGCGATTGAACTGGCCCGCAAAGGTGCCCGAACCGTGGTGATCGTCGACCGCGATCTGGCCGCGGCAAAGGAGACTGCGGCAGCGGTTCAGGACGCCGGCAGCGATGCCGCGGTCTATCAGGCTGACGTCGGGGACGAAACGGCGATGGACACGCTTGCCGGACAAGTCAACGACGAGCATGGCGTGGTGGATATCCTGGTGAACAATGCCGGCATCGGGATGGCGGGTCGGTTCCTGGAGACGACGCCTGCGCATTGGGACAACATCTTGGCGGTCAATCTGCGTGGCGTGCTCAACGGAAGCCGTGTGTTCGGCACGCAGATGGTCGACCGCGGCCAAGGCGGAACCATCATCAACGTGTCGTCGGCCGCGGCATTTCTACCGTCGAAGTCGATGATCGCTTATGGCACGACGAAGGCCGCGGTGCTGGCGTTCAGCGAATCACTGCGCGCCGACTTGGCCGACGAAGGCATCACCGTCACCGCGGT
>DASZKQ010000468.1:0-3863 GCA_035552835.1 Mycobacterium sp.
TGTGTCCAGGGGTTGTCTCCGGTGCCGAGGTGGCCCGGGCTGGAACCGCTGCGCGACACCGGAATCCGTCCGGGCACCGTCTACCGTTCACCGGCAAAGCATAGGTGAGTGACGGCGTCTGCCGGCGGCGCGATGTTCACTATGGAGCGTAACGCAACCAAAGTGGCAGAACGCATTCGAGGTGATCCATGAATTTCTTGAGGCCCACCCGGTATTCGCGGTAGCCATACGGGTCGGTTGTATACGCTGGAAACGCGATGCCGCACCCGAACAGTCCTGGAGCGAGGATGCCGTTGGTGGGGTCGTAATCTAGCTGGCCATACTGTCTGGTTTGAGGCAGCTTTCTTCGCTCGAAGCCGACCGCATAAACGACGCGGTCGCATGCTGCAAGCTTCTCGGCAAAATCCGGGCCATCCACCCAGCACCTCTCCAGCCGGTCTGGATAGGTGCCGTCGATATTCTCTCGAGCCCACTCAGCCGCTTGACCTTTCAGGCCAACATCGTCGAACAGAATCCCATCATCGAGGTAGATGGCATATGTGAGCGGACTGCGATAGAAGTTGATAATTCTTTCGACGGGCTGACGCAAGAGGTTCGGCAACGCGCTCATCGTCGAATGTGAAGACCCAAACACGGCGACCGTGGCATTTTCCAACGGTTGTTTTGCCAGTTTCTCCGGGTCGAGCACGACTTCTAGCGGAATCTCCTCCAGATGAGGATAGGAAAGCTTTTTCGGAACTGCCCCGACGGCGAGGATCACATTTTTGGCGGCAAGTTCCCGCTGGTGGGTCTCAATTCTCCACTGCCCTCTTTCCAAGAAGAGGGCGGTCGCGGTCGTTTGGGAAACTTCTACCCGCTCACGCAGCTGTTGGGTGATCCAAACCAAAGGATCAGCGACCAGCGCCAGGGCGCATGTCTCTTGGGGATCCACTTCCCGTAGCGGCATCGGGGGTGCTGTTGAGAACCGAAATGCGGAAGAGCCTTCCAAATAGCTCAGGAACAGCCCGACCTGTGTGTTACTCGAAACCGACCGCCACTTCTGGCCGAGGTCGCCGGCGCCAAACGCGGGGTCGATCCAGGCAATCGTTTCGGGCGGTATTCCCTGATCGAGGAGTTTGCCCACAGCCGCGATCCCCGCGGGCCCGGCTCCGATGACTGTCCACCCGAAAGCTGCCACGGACTACTACACCAGCCAGGCGGCGGCATTGGGCGGCAACTTCCCGTCAACCAACGGCGTGCTCGTCAGAATTACCTTGCCGTCCGGCAGCCGCAGCGCCCGCTTGCTAGCGTTCAGCGCGCAGCGCAGGCCATGATCACCGCGTTCAAACACCAACGTGCCGCGCGGTGCGGGCAGCCACTCGATCCGGCTTCCAGTGAATTCCACACGGCTACGGCGTATTTCGAGTGCGTGCCGGAAGAACGACAACGTCGAGTCGGTTTCGTCGAGCTGCTTTTCGACGGTTAGGGTCGCCCACTCCGGCGGCATCGGCAGCCAGGTGTCAGGCGATGAGGAGAACCCGAACGGGGGAGTGTCGCCGCGCCACGGAATCGGAATGCGGCACCCGTCGCGGCCGCGTACGGTGTGCCCCGAGCGTTCCCACGTCGGATCGCGCAGCACTTCGTCGGGCAACTCGACATTGGGCAGCCCCAACTCCTGCCCGTTGTAGAGGAACACCGCGCCAGGCAGGGCGAGCGTCACCATCGCCATCGCCCGCGCCCGATCGAGTCCGACGGTGCCCCCGCCGTAGCGGCTGGGTCCGCGCTCGACATCGTGATTTTCCAACGTCCATGTGGGAGTGGCGTTTTCAATCGCTGCCGCGGCCAGGGTGTTCTCGATCGCATCGCGGATGTCTGCGATGTCGAATTTGGCTCGCACCATGCGGAAATTGAAGCCCAGGTGCAGCTCGTCGGCGCGCAAGTACTCGGCCCAGCTGGCGTTGTCGAAAACCCAAACCTCTCCGATGGTCACTGCCTCGGGATAGTCGTCCATGACCATGCGGATGTTGCGGTGAATCGCATGCACATTCGGGTGATTGAACCGTGGATCACCGTCGCTCAGCATCCGTGGCCGCATCTCGACATCGGTGTCCGGAAGGCCCGGCGGCTTAGCCATCCCGTGTGCGACGTCGATGCGGAAGCCGTCGACGCCGCGCTCCAGCCAGAACCGCAATGTTTTCTCAAGATCGTCGAAGACCTCGGGGTTGTCCCAGTTGAGGTCCGGCTGCTCGACGTCGAAGAGATGCAGATACCACTGGCCCGGATTACCGTCCTGCTCGACAACCCGAGTCCAGGACGGCCCGCCAAACACGGACTGCCAGTTGTTCGGCGGCTCCAGCCCACCGGGTCCCCGACCGTCGCGGATGATGTAGCGGTTCCGGGCGGCGCTGCCGGGTTCGGCAGCCAGCGCCTCCTGAAACCAGGGATGCTGCGAGCTGGTGTGGTTGGGCACCAAATCCATGGTGATCTTGATGTCGCGCTCATGCGCTTCGGCGATCAGTCGCTCAAAAGCGGCCAGGCCACCGAACAACGGATCGATGTCGCGCGGATCCGCCACGTCATAGCCATGGTCGGCCATCGGCGACACCATGATCGGGCTGAGCCACACCGCGTCGACGCCCAGTTGGACCAGGTAGTCCAACCGGGACGCCACCCCGTCGAGGTCACCGACGCCGTCGCCGTTGCTGTCGGTGAACGACCGCGGATACACCTGATAAAACACCGCGCGCGACCACCACGGCTCATGTTGTGGGGAGCTCATCAGAAGGCGGAATTCACCAGGGAATGCGCGGCCATCTCCAGGTACTCGAGCAGCTCCTTACGATGCGCGTCGTCGAGAGTGTCAGAGTCGATGGATGCGACCGCGGTGTGCATACACCGCAGCCAGGCGTCGCGCTCGAACGGGCCGATCTGAAACGGGACGTGCCGCATCCGCAACCGGGGATGGCCGCGGCGTTCTGAGTAGGTCCGCGGGCCGCCCCAATACTGCTCAAGGAACATCCGCAGCCGTTCCTCGGCGCCGGCCAGGTCGTCCTGCGGGTACACCCGGCGCAGGATTTCGTCCTCGGCGACCAGCTGGTAAAAGCGCGACACGATCGCGTGGAAGGTATCCGCGCCACCGACAGCGTCGTAAAAGGATTGTTGTACTTGTTCCATCACCTCCATTGTGAGGCATCGCGACCGGCCGCCGGGCGCATGTCACCGGTCGTCGCAAAAGTCTGCACCCGCTGTTCACCGGATTGACCAGCCAACACCGGCCAATTTGGCGTGCGATCGCTGGCGAATCGTGGTGGACTGTTCGGCGGAGGATGTATGGCGCAGCGCAACAGACGCCGCGGCCACCGCAGTTCCGGTGCCGCGGCAGGCCGAACCGAGCCTGCGACCGGCCCATGTCTGCACAGCGTTCCCACCGTCGACATCCACTCGCCTGTTTCGCATGACACCGGATCGATCTGGAGTCGCCGGCGTGTGCTGCTGCTGAACTCCACCTACGAGCCGTTGACCGCATTGCCCGTCCGTCGCGCGATCATCATGCTGATCTGCGGCAAAGCCGACATGGTGCACGAGGATCCGGCCGGACCCGTCATTCACTCCGCGACCAGATCGATCGCGTTGCCGTCGGTGATCCGGCTGCGGTCTTACGTTCGGGTGCCCTATCGCGCCCGCGTCCCGATGACCCGGGCGGCGCTGATGCACCGCGACCGCTTCTGTTGCGCTTATTGCGGAGCCAAGGCCGACACCGTCGACCATGTGGTGCCCCGGAGTCGCGGCGGCGATCATTCCTGGGAGAACTGCGTGGCGTGCTGCTCGACCTGCAACCACCGAAAAGGTGACAAGTTGCTCACCGAGCTCGGCTGGTCGCTGCG
>DASZKQ010000469.1:0-1663 GCA_035552835.1 Mycobacterium sp.
AACGCACCGCCGTCGTAGCCGGCGAAGCCGACGGTGTACATGTCGCGACGGCGTGCCTCTCTCAGCGCCGCCATCAAATTGGGCGAACTGCCGCTGGTTGACATCGCGATCGCGATATCGCCCGCCTTCGCGCGGGCGATCAATTGGCGGGCGAACACCAGCTCGAACCCGACGTCATTGCCCAGTGCGGTCATGATGGCCTGATCGGCCGTCAGCGACCAGGCCGGCAACGGCTGGCCGACCGGCGGCTGAGCGAAAAGCCTTGCCAGAGTAGTGCAATCGGTACAGCTGCCGCCGTTGCCGAACGTGAACAGCCGTCCGCCCGCGTTGAAACGACGGGCCATCTCGGCGGCGGCACTGTGGATTAGCTCGGTGTTGGCTTCCAGGGTTGAGCGGCGCAACGCCAGGCTTTCGGCGGCCTTGGCTTGCGCCGAGGCCGTCAAGTCGGCAAGCAACGACTTGGCGTCCTCTTCCTGCGCGTCGATGAACGGGTACAAGAAGTTGGTGGGTTCTTGAGTCATGCGCGCCGCTCCTCCTCGCTCATTTGCGCCGCTCCTCAATCCCGGCGTTGCCGGGATCTTCGTCGTCGTCGCGCACCCGGCTGATTGCGGTTCCGGCGTGCACCAACAGCAGTTCACCGGCGACCACCGGATCAACCAACGTGGTCGCGACGGTCTCCACGCCGTTAGCGGTACGCACTGTCGCCATACCGTCGGCCGTGGCGGTAAGTACTTCGCCGAGGCGCCCTTCGTCGCTACAGGTCACGCAGACTTCGTCGGTGCACGCATCGGGCTCCTTCAGCAAGCCCGGGTGCTCGAAACAGACGTGGGTCAGCTCCCAGAGCAGGTGGTAGAACAACACGAACCCGCCAGTCGCCGGCACTCGGGGGTCGGAGTCGTCCAGCCACAGCACGTGGTCTGCCATGCCGGGTTGGGGCCGCTCGCCGCTGCCGATCCAGACGGTCGTAACACCCCATGCCCGACTTCGGCGCATCACCGACCGCACTTCGGGCTCGTCGGCTCCGGAGACGGCGACCACGATGTCGCCGGGCCGCACCGAGACTCGCACGACGTCAACCACATCCGGCCCGGTGATCGCGACGGCGGGCAGCGCCCGCTTGCCCACGATCACCGGATGGATGAACTCGACGGCGATATGCAGAGCATGCGGCTCCCAACCCGGCGCCATCGACCACATGGTGGCGCCTGCCGCGAACCGTTTCGCCAACGTCAAAGAAGTGGCGGCCAGATCGGCGGCCAAGTCAGCGTCTAGCCCGCGGTCGATCGCGGTGGTCGTCACATCATTCCCCATCGATTCACACTCCCCCCTCTTCGCCGAGCCCTCGTTCTTCGTCCAACGCGGTCAGCATGCAGACCGCGGCCTGGCCAAGCGCCAGCCCACCGTCATTCGGCGGAACCACATGGTGGGTCAACACCTCGAATCCGGCTTGCTGCAACCGATGTCGGCACTGGCGCAGCAGCAGCACGTTCTGGAAGACCCCGCCGGTGAGACCCACCATCCGCACCCCGCCGGCAACGAGGCTGACCACCTGCAAAACCGCATCCGCGACCGCCCGGTGGAAGCCCGCGGCCAGCGCGGCGGGTTCGACACCCGCGCGCAGCGCCGACACCATTGCCCGCACCATGCCGGCGGGGTCGATAAC
>DASZKQ010000470.1:0-7645 GCA_035552835.1 Mycobacterium sp.
GTCGGACCGCCATCGGGCAATACCATTTCGCCGGTCACCTCGAAGCCAAATCGCTGGTAGTACGGCACGTTTTCGGGCTTGCTGGATTCGAGATAGGCGGGGGCATGTTCCGCGTCGACGCGGTCAAGGCGTGAGCGCATCAGAGCCTGCCCGTAGCCTTTACCGCGCACCGTCACATCGCTGCCGATCACGGCCAGGTACCAATGCGGTTCCTCGGGGTGATGGCGCTTCATCAACTCGAGCAGCGCGCCGAACTTGCGGCCAACCGTCAAGCGCAATCCGAAACCGCGGACGAACGACGGCGCCATCATCAGCTGTTCGCGAACCGTGTGCTGCCACCGTCCCGGCGGATCCCACATCGCGGCCGCGCCAATCTCCGACTCGTCGCTGGCCACTTCCACACCGCCACCGGCGAGGTGATGGTGCCGAGTCACCGTCGCGAAAAATTTCCGCAGGTGCGCCGCCCGACTTCTGTCGTCGGGCATGATCCACGTCGAAACCGGATCGTCGTAGAAAGCGCGGCCCAGCACGTGCGATAGCTCGCCGATGTCGGCCCTATGGGCGGGATGCGCGTTGATCGTCATTGGTTGCCAGATTAGTCATCCTCATTTCGACACCCGGTGTTGGCGGTAGCAGTCTGAATTACTACGTTAAGAAAATCGAGCCGGGAGATGCCAACCGTGTGGGACTTCGAAACAGACCCTGACTACCAGGAGAAGCTGGACTGGGTCGAAGAGTTCATGGTCAACGAGCTCGAGCCGCTCGATCTGATCGCGCTTGATCCATACGACAAGAAGAACGCCGAGACGATGGCGATCCTGCGGCCCCTGCAGCAGCAGGTGCGGGACCACGGGCTCTGGGCAGCGCACCTGCGGCCTGAACTCGGCGGCCAAGGCTACGGCCAGGTCAAGCTCGCGCTGCTCAACGAGATACTCGGCCGGTCTCGCTGGGCCCCGTCGGTGTTCGGCTGCCAGGCACCCGACTCGGGCAACGCCGAGATCCTCGCCATGTTCGGCACCGCCGAGCAGAAAGCTCGCTACCTGCAGCCGCTGCTCGACGGCGATATCACCTCCTGCTATTCCATGACCGAACCGCAAGGCGGTTCGGATCCTGGCCTGTTCGTCACCCGTGCCGAGCGCGACAGCGACACCTGGGTGATCAACGGCGAGAAGTGGTTTTCCACCAACGCCAGGCACGCGACCTTTTTCATCGTCATGGCGGTCACCAACCCCGACGCGCGAACCCGTGACAAGATGTCGCTTTTCATCGTCCCTGCCGAAACACCCGGCATCGAGATCATCCGCAACGTGGGGGTCGGCACTGATTCACACGCCAGCCATGGCTACGTCCGCTATACCGACGTCCGGGTGCCGGCCGACCACATCCTCGGCGGCGAAGGGCAGGCCTTCGCGATCGCACAGACCCGGCTCGGCGGCGGACGCATCCATCACGCTATGCGCACCATCGCGTTAGCCCGGCGAGCATTCGACATGATGTGTGAGCGGGCGGTGTCACGCCAAACTCGCAACGGTCCGTTGTCGAACTTCCAGATGACCCAGGAGAAGATCGCCGACAGCTGGATTCAGATCGAGCAGTTCCGACTGCTGGTGCTGCGCACCGCATGGCTGATCGATAAGCATGATGACTACCAGAAGGTGCGCCGCGACATCGCGGCGGTCAAGGTGGCGATGCCGCAGGTGCTGCACGACGTGGTGCAGCGCGCCATGCATCTGCACGGCGCGCTCGGAGTCTCCAACGAGATGCCATTCATCAAGATGATGATCGCCGCGGAGTCGCTCGGGATCGCCGACGGGGCGACCGAGCTGCACAAGATGACCGTCGCCCGCCGTACCCTGCGCGAATACCAGCCCGTGTCAACGGCTTTTCCATCTCAGCATCTGCCAACCCGGCGCGCGGAGGCGCAGGCCAGGCTGGCCGAACGCCTAGAGCATGCTGTTGCCGAGTTCTGAGCGTCTATCGCGGTCAACCGCCGGTGACCCGGTCGATGTGGGCCAGAAAATGCGTCAGCACGGCATCGGGCGCTTCGAGTTGCGGCCAATGTCCGATGTCGTCGGCGAGCATCACCACATCGGAGTGGGGTATCACCTCCGCGTAGCGGCGTGCCATGTGCGCACCGGAGTTAGGGTCCACCGGCCCGTCGATCAAGCGCATCGGAACCGCAGTCTGCCGCATGGCACGCACCCACCGATTTCGATGCGTGTAGCGGTCGTTGATGAAGCGGCCAACCTTGTGCAGCACGCGGCGGCCGTCGTTGTAATCCAAGATCTCGTTGAACACGTCCATCATGTGCCGTGTCGGTTTGGTGTTCGGGCCGAACATCTCGCGCAGCGTCGGTTCCAGCAGCCGACGAGACAGTGCCGATAGCGGGCTACCCTGCACATGGCTGAAGATGTCGCCCAACGGGGTCCTCGACATCAGCTTCTGCGCCGCCCGCGGCGTGTAGGTCTCGACGAACATGCCTCCGTTGAGCCAGGTGATTGAGTCGATGCTCAGCTCACCGTAGGCGGGCTGGCCAAACTCGTGACGGGCCAACAGTTCCTGGCCGACAGAGTCGCCGATGTCGTGGGCCAGGATGTGCGCTTTGCCGATTCTCAGGTGGGCCAGCAGCGCCTCGTGCATGTCTGCGTGGTCGTGCACCGAGTATTCGTAGGCGACGGGCTTCGCCGAGAAGCCCATGCCCATCATGTCCGGTGCGATGACGGTGAAATGTTGCGTCAGCGTTGGCCAGATCGGTGCCCAGTCAAAGGAGTTGAACGGGTAACCGTGGATCAGCAGCAGCGGAGGTCCACTGCCTTCCATCCGGTAGAACACGTCAAAGCCGAGGTAGTCGAAGTGCTGTCCAGCGGCCAGCCAAGATGCCAGTTCAGCGTCCATGGCTGGAGCCTACGAGATGTAGCGGACGATGCTCTCTGCCACACACGCCGGCTTGGCCGACCCCTCGATCTCCACGGTGGTCGACATCGTCGCCTGTACCGCACCATTGCCAACGTCCTCAACACCGACCAGCGAGCTTTCGGCGCGAACCTTTGACCCGACTGGCACCGGCGCGGGGAAGCGCACCTTGTTCAGGCCATAGTTGACGGCAAGCTTGATGCCGTTGACCGTGTAGATCTGGTGCTGGAGCCGAGGCAGCAGAGCCAGCGTCATAAAGCCGTGGGCGATGGTTTTGCCGAACGGTCCCTTCGCCGCCCGTTCGGGATCCACATGGATCCACTGGTGATCACCGGTCGCATCGGCGAAGAGGTTGACGTCTTCCTGGGTGATGGTCACCCAGTCGCTATGTCCGATGCTTTGCCCCTTGATGGCGGCGAGGTCGGCAACTGAGTCGAAGATGCGCATTGTGTCCTCCTCTGCTTACGTGGAAACGATAGTGCCGCACTCACCGCAGCGGCGTCCGGGGTCGTGACAAACGCTGGCGCAGCCAGGAGCACCAGGTTCTCGCGGTCGTCGGCGGTGAACGGCACTGGGCTAAGCAGATCACCAATCCTGGCTGGCGCGCGCATACCGAAGGGGCAAGGGGAATGGTTGATGCCAAGGCTCATCGTGGATGGTTTCGGGACACCCGGCTGCACGTCGACAACACCGGCGGTTCCGGCCAGCCGGTGGTGCTGATCCACGCGTGGCCGCTGTCTGGGCAAGTGTGGTCGCCACAGATACCTGCTTTGCAGGACGCCGGTTATCGCGTAATCACTTATGACCGGCGCGGTTTCGGCCGCAGCGACAAGCCGCTCAACGGATACAGCTACGACGATCTCGCCGAAGATCTGCACACTTTGATCAATGCTCTCGAGCTCGACGACGCCACGCTCGTCGGGTTTTCCATGGGTGGCGGCGAGGTCGCGCGCTACATCTCGTCTTTCGGTGACGACCGCCTACACAGTGCTGTGTTCGCTTCCGCAGTCACCCCGTACATGTTGAAAACCCGTGACAACCGCACGGTCCACTGACCAAGAAAGACACCAAGCAGGCAGCCGCATGTCTCGTCAAGGACGAAGACGCATTTTATGAAGAACAGATGACCGAGTTCTTCTCTGCCAACGGTGAATTGAAGGTCAGTGATGATCAGCACCAAAAGGCGGTTGCGCTGTGCAAACAGGCGAGCAAGGAGGCGTCGCTGGCATGCCTGGCCGCATGGAGCAGTACCGACTTCCGCGACGACCTGGCCCAGGTTTCCGTACCGACGTTGGTTATCCACGGCGACGCCGACGCCTCGGTGCCCTTCGAAGCTTCAGCAAGACTCACGCATGACGCCATACCCGGGAGCGAACTGCACGTGATCGCCGATGGGCCTCATGGTTGCAACCTCACCCATGCCGACGAGTTCAACGACGTACTTCTCAAATTTCTCGCGCAGTAAACGGAGCTAGCGGCCAAGCCTGTTGCACGATGACCAGGTGAGGCTGCTGCTTCTTGCCGATACGCACGTTCCGCGACGCGCCCGCGATCTACCCAGGCAGGTATGGGAAGAGGTGGCGCAGGCCGATGTCGTCTTCCATGCCGGCGACTGGGTGACACCCGTGTTGCTGGACACCTTGACGGCGAAAGCCTCGCGGCTGGTGGCGTGCCGGGGAAACAACGACGGACCAGTGCTGCGGTCGCGGCTACCGGAACGCGCGGACGTGCTGCTGGAAGGGCTGCATTTCACGGTGGTGCACGAAACGGGTGCCGCAGCCGGCCGGGAGGCGCGGTTGTCGCGGTGCTTTCCCGACAGTGACGTGTTGATCTTCGGCCACAGTCATATCCCGTGGGACACCACGACGAGTACCGGGCTGCGATTACTCAATCCTGGGTCGCCGACCGATCGCCGCCGCCAACCGGCCTGCACCTACATGACCGCGACCGCGGATGGCGGGCAGCTGACGGACGTCGTCCTGCACCGCCTCGAGCGATAGCCCGCTTATGTGTGCATAACCACCCCACAGCTCGCACACATATTTAGCTCTTAAACAGAGGTATTGTTGGGTAGATGCAGGTAAGCACGGATTTAGCAGCCGAAGTTTTCCGGGTCGTCGGGAGATTTCGCCGCCAACTTCGAAGGTCCGTCGGTCGCGGTTTTGATTCCGCGCGACTCACCGAGTCGCAGTCGGAGCTGCTCTGGCTGGTGGGCCGCCAGCCGGGAATCTCGGTCAGCGCGGCAGCTGCCGAGCTCGGGTTGGTGGCCAACACCGCATCGACGCTGGTTTCCAAGTTGGTATCCGGCAGCTTCCTCACTCGCAGCGTCGGTGCCACCGACCGCCGCGTCGGCGAGCTGGCACTCACCGAGCCCACCCAGCAGATTGTCGACGCATCCAGGGCCGCCCGGCGAGCGCTGCTAGCCGACGTGCTAGACGACCTGGATGACGACCAAATCGAATCTCTGGCAAAGGGACTCAAGGTTCTTGACACGATGACACGACTATTGCAGGAGCGCCGATCATGACCGAATTGCTACCCCCGGCCATCGACTGCCAGCACCTGACCTATCGCTACGGCAAGTTCACCGCCGTCGATGACGTGACGCTGCGGGTGCGGCCCGGTGAGACCATGGGCCTGCTCGGGCCCAATGGGGCCGGCAAAACAACATTGGTGCGCATGCTCACCACGCTGACCCCGGTCCAGCACGGTCAGCTACGCATCTTCGGGCTGGATTCGCGTCACCAGACGGTCGACATCCGAAGCAATATCGGCTATGTGCCACAACAGCTTTCCATCGAGCCCGCACTAACGGGCCAACAAAACGTGGAGTGGTTCGCACGGCTGTATGGCGTGCCCCGCGCCCAGCGTGCTGAACGCGTCGAGCAAGCTCTGGCCGCCATGGAGCTACTCGACGTCGCCAACCGACTCGCGGGGACCTACTCCGGCGGCATGGTGCGCCGGCTCGAGGTGGCGCAGGCGCTGGTCAACCGCCCGTCGCTGCTGGTCCTCGACGAGCCCACCGTTGGCCTGGATCCCATTGCGCGGGACGGCGTCTGGCGACAGGTGCAAAGCATGCAGGCCCAGTTCGGTATGACCGTCCTGCTGACCACCCACTACATGGAAGAGGCTGACGCACTCTGCGATCGGGTGGCGTTGATGCATCGCGGTGAGTTGCGGGCCGTGGGAACGCCTTCGAAATTGAAGTCCACGGTATCGCCCGCGGCCACGCTCGAGGACGTATTCCGGCACTACGCGACGTCCGACTTGTCGCAGCAAACAGAAGCTACAGCGTCTTCAGAGTCATTGCGTTCAATCCGTTCCAGCAGAAAGGTTGCCCGTCGTGCCGGCTGACCAACGCCCTATCGAGGTAACCCTGGTCCGCGCCCCGAGTGGCTGGCAACGCGTCGCCGCGACGTTGGCTCGCGTCGGGGCGTTCGCCATCGTCGAACGGCAGAAGCTGCAGCACGACCGCACCGAGCTGGTCACCCGGATGGTGCAGCCGGCGCTGTGGCTATTGATCTTCGGTACCACGTTCAGCCGTCTACACGTGATCAACACCGGATCGGTGTCGTACCTGGCGTTCCTGTCGCCGGGCATCATCGCGCAGTCGGCGCTGTTCATCTCCATCTTCTATGGCATACAAATCATCTGGGACCGCGACGCCGGCATCCTTGCCAAACTCATGGTGACGCCCGCGCCGGCATCGGCGCTGATCACCGGTAAATCATTTGCGGCGGGTGTGCGATCGGTGGCACAGGTGGTCGGCGTGTTGGCGCTCGCCTATGTGATGGGCATTGGGCTGACCATCAATCCGCTGCGGATCCTGGCGGCGATGGGCATCGTCATGCTGGGTGCGGCGTTCTTCGCGTGCCTGTCGATGACGTTGGCCGGGCTGGTTCGCAATCGCGATCGGCTGATGGGTATCGGTCAAGCGATCACGATGCCGTTGTTCTTCGCGTCCAACGCGCTATACCCAGTCAACGTGATGCCCGGCTGGCTGCATGTGCTCAGCAAGGTCAACCCGCTCAGCTACGAAGTCGACGCGCTACGGGCGCTACTGATCGGCACTGCATTCCACCCGGCGGACATCGCCGTCTTGGTGGTGGCTGCGGCGCTCGGAATCATCGCCGCGTCAACCCTATTGCGGCGCCTGGTCTCCTAGACCGCAAGTCGTCGACGCCGTAACTGGCGATGCTTCTGCCGAATTGCATTGCAGCGGTGCTAATGACGATGTCACGAGGTTAGCGAGTCCTAATCGTTATCTTCGAGTCCGCGCCGTCGCTTAATCGTTAGCCAACCGCGACGTCACACCCCGAAGCGGCAAACGGGAGTAGGCCGCACGCCGTGTTTGACTGCCTCCGACAGCTATTCGACCGCGTCATGCGGCAGATAAAAGTTGGGATGGGGTAAGAGCTATGAAGTTCGTTGAGAAGTTGCGCGGCGCGGCGGGCCGTTTGCCGCGCCGACTGGCTATCGCGACCGCTGGGGCAGCCCTGCTGGCCGGCCTGGTCGGTGCTATCGGCGGCTCGGCGACCGTGGGAGCGTTCTCCAAGAAGGGCCTGCCGGTCGAGTATCTGCAGGTGCCATCCGCGGCGATGGGCCACGATATCAAGGTCCAATTCCAAGGCGGCGGGCCGCACGCGGTCTACATGCTCGACGGTTTGCGCGCCCAGGACGACTTTAACGGCTGGGACATCAATACCCCCGCGTTCGAGGAGTACTACCAGTC
>DASZKQ010000471.1:0-2916 GCA_035552835.1 Mycobacterium sp.
CCAGAACACAGTTGGATGGAGACCAGTTCACGTGACCGAGATGAACTTTCTCGATCTGCACGGTGAGCGTGTTGCCTATCGGGACGCAGGGGCCGGCGAGGCGCTGCTGTTGATTCATGGCATGGCTGGAAGTTCGGCGACCTGGCGGGCCATCATCCCACAGTTGTCAAAGAAGTATCGGGTGGTGGCACCGGACCTGTTGGGGCACGGTGAATCAGCCAAGCCGCGCGGTGACTATTCGTTGGGCGCGTTCGCGGCGTTGCTGCGTGATCTTCTCGATGAACTAGGCATCAGCCAGGCGACCGTGGTCGGTCAATCACTCGGTGGCGGTGTGGCCATGCAGTTCACCTATCAGCATCGCGACTACTGTCAGCGACTGGTCCTTATCAGCAGCGGTGGCCTCGGCCCCGATCTGAGCTGGATATTGCGGATCCTCTCGGCACCCGGAACCGAATTGGTGCTGCCCGTGGTTGCGCCGCAGCCGGTGTTGAACGCCGGCAACAAGTTGGGGGCGTGGCTCAAGTCGGCCGGGATTCAGTCGCCGCGCACCGGCGAGATATGGAAAGCCTATTCCTCGTTGTCGGATCGGCAGACACGCCAGGCCTTCCTGCGTACGTTGCGCTCTGTGGTGGATTACCGCGGCCAGGCCGTCAGTGCGCTCAGCAAGATTCATCTAAGTCATGGATTACCCACCTTGCTGATTTGGGGTGAACAGGACCGGATCATTCCGGTCGCCCACGGCTACGCCGCTCACGAGGCTGTGCCAGCTAGTCGACTCGAGGTACTCGCCGGTGTAGGGCACTTCCCGCATGTCGAGTCCCCGACAGCAGTGGTGGACATTCTTGACGACTTCATCGCCACCACAGGGCGGGATGCCGATCTGACGAATCGAAAAACCTGCGGGAACGACCGGCCGTCTTGATGACAATTGCTCCCGCGGGGCCGGAACGTCAACCAAGTTGAGACCCTCAACCAGTGCATTGCCACACGCGTCAGCGGATGGGCCACACAGCAAAGTAGGTGACCGGCGAGGTTGAGAGCGCCGCGATGCCCCGAGACGGCTCGTGCTGGCCGCTGGAGTGGACCACCTGCTTGCTCTTTTCGGGACACACGTACCGCTTCGCCGTTACGGCGGAGCCCGGGACGTGGAGCCGGTTGCCGTTGGCGATACTAGACCGATGCCGAGCACCGATTTCCACCCCGATCTCCGCAGAGTCGCCCGCCTGGCCCCACGGTCACTGGTCGGCCCGCGGAGTCTGCGGCTCGTCCGGGCGCTGAGCGGCCTGCAACGCAGCAAGACCCCGGACGGCGTCGAGGTGCTCACGCTGGGGTCCGGCGTAGGTGTGCGGCTGCACCGGCCGGTCGGCGTCGGCCAGCCCGCGGCCGCGCTGCTGTGGCTCCACGGCGGTGGTTATGTGCTGGGCAGCGCGCAGCAAGACGACATGCTGTGCCATCGATTCACCCGTGAGCTGGGCATCACCGTTGCGTCGGTGGACTACCGGCTGGCGCCCGAGCATCCCTACCCCGCGCCGCTGGAGGACTGCTATTCGGCGCTGACCTGGCTGGCCGGCCTACCCGCGGTCGACCCGGCGCGGGTGGCAATCGGCGGGGCAAGCGCCGGCGGCGGGCTGGCGGCAGCGCTGGCGCTGCTGGCCCGCGACCGCGGCGAGATCACCCCGGTGCTGCAGCTGCTGGCCTACCCGATGCTCGACGACCGAAGCGGAGCGGTGCCGAAGAGCCCGAACTACCGACTGTGGAGCCCGAAAAGCAATCGCTTCGGCTGGGCGGCCTACCTCGGCAACGCCGACCCGCAAGTCGCCGTTCCGGCGCGCCGCGACGACCTCAGCGGCCTGGCGCCGGCGTGGATCGGCGTCGGCACCAACGACCTGTTCCATGACGAGGACCTGGCCTACGCCGAGCGGCTCACCGCGGCCGGGGTACCGTGCCACGTCGAGGTGGTCCCAGGGGCGTTCCATGGTTTCGATCTGCTGGTCCCGAAAGCTGCTGTGTCACGGGCATTTTTCGCCAGCCAGTGCGCGAGCCTGCGTACCACTCTTGCTCCGAAGGGCTGATCAGCCGCTATGCGCACCAGCGCACCGTTCTCGGTAAGCGAAGAGCAGCGGGCGCTGCGCAGCGCGGTCGCCGACTTGATGGCGCGACGCTCCGGCGAAGCGCAGGTGCGAGAGTTGATGGCAACCGACACCGGTCTTGACCTCCAGGTCTGGCGTGAATTGGCGGCCATGGGTCTAACCGGACTGCTAATCCGCGAGGAATACGGCGGTGCCGGTGCGGGCCCGGTGGAGATGGGCATCGCGATGGAAGAGATGGGCCGGGTCTTGTTGGTCAGCCCGTTTTTGTCGACGGCGGTGCTGGTGCCCAGCCTGCTGGCCGAAGCCGGCGACGCAGCCGAATGCGCCGCGGTGCTGCCTCGGATCGCGGCGGGTGACCTGATCGCCAGCGTGGCCTTCGCCGAGGACGACTGCGCCCGGTTGCCCGTCACGATCACCACGTCTGCGGGTGCCATCGGCGACGCGTGGCACGTCACCGGCTACAAGCATTTCGTACTTGACGGGCAATCGGCGGAGCTGATGTACGTGCTGGCCGGAACTGATTCGGGGCCCGCCGTTTTCGCGGTCGACGCGGGTGCTGCCGGCCTGGGTGTGACACCCTTGACCACCGTGGACCCGACCCGTAAGCAGTGCCGCCTGCAATTCGTTGATAGCCCGGCGCGGCTGGTCGGACGGCTGGGCGCCGGCGTCGAGGTGTTCACCGCAGCGCTGGACCGCTCGGCTTTGGCATTGGTCAGCGAGCAGGCCGGCGGTGCGCGGCGGGTAGTCGAGATGGCCACCGAGTACGCCAAGACCCGCTACCAGTTCGGCCGGGCGATCGGCAGCTTCCAGGCGGTCAAGCACATGT
>DASZKQ010000472.1:0-11465 GCA_035552835.1 Mycobacterium sp.
TCGTCGATCGCACACGTGGGCTTCATCCTCACCGGTGTCATCGCAGACAACCCGGCCGGTCTGGCGTCGACAATGTTCTACCTGGTCGCCTACAGCTTCAGCACGGTTGGCGCGTTCGCGGTCGTGGGCCTGGTCCGCAACCCGGACGGCGACGAAGACGCCACCATGTCGCATTGGGCCGGGTTGAGCCAGCGTTATCCCGTTGTGGGACTGCTATTTTCGATGTTCTTGCTGGCCTTCGCGGGTATCCCGTTGACCAGCGGGTTCGTCAGCAAGTTCGCGGTTTTCCAGGCAGCGGCCAAGGGCGGCGCGGTGCCGTTGGTCATCATCGGTGTGATCGCCAGCGGGGTAGCGGCCTATTTCTATGTGCGGGTGATCGTGCTGATGTTCTTCACTGAGCCGCCCGCCGATCAGGTGCACGTCGTGATGCCGAGCTTCTGGAGTAAAGCCGCGATCGCAGTGTGCGCAGTGGTCACCATCGGCCTGGGCGTCTTCCCGCAGCCGCTGCTCGATCTCGCCAACCAGGCCGCACAGTTCATTTAGGCGTAGCCGTCGACGAAAGTGCCGCCGTTTTCGATCCGCTCGACGAGCACCGCACCCGGTGCCGCGGCCAGCCAGTCCGTCGCAGACGAGGTCGGTTGGGTGTTCAGCACCGCGCAGGTGTTCTTGTCGATCGTCTTAAATGTCTTGATTTCCCAGTCGTAAAGGCCCCACCGCAGGCCCGCGCACCAATTTTCTGCCGCGCGATAGCGTCGAGTAATGACATACGTCGAAACCACTGACCACGGCCCGGTGCGGGTGCTGGCCATGAACCGCCCCCAAGCACGAAACGCATTGAATACCAAACTGATCGAGGCGCTCTACGCAGCCTTGGGCGACGCCGATGGCGATCCGTCGGTGCGGGCGGTGGTGCTCACCGGCGTCGACCCCGCTTTCTGCGCCGGTATCGACCTCAAAGAGGCCCAGCGGCTGGGGACGGCGTACTTCGAGCAATTTCAGACGCAGAGCTGCATTCGCAAGACAGCCCAGATGCGCAAGCCGATCATCGGCGCGATCAACGGCCCGGTGTTCACCGGCGGACTGGAGATGGCGCTGGGCTGCGACTTCCTCATCGCCTCGCAACGCGCGGTCTTCGCCGATACCCATGCCAGGGTCGGCATCCTGCCCGGCGGCGGTATGACGGCCCGGCTGCCGCAGCTAGTCGGCGGGGCCATGGCGCGGCGGCTGTCAATGGAGCGGTGAGAGTCGCTGGTACCGGGTCGCCGCACGCGCCGAGCGGATCGGGCTAATCACCGAAGTCGTTCCACACGATCGGCTGCTGGCACGGGCGGTTGAGCTGGCCAGCCAGATCGCCGAGGTGCCGGCGCCAATAATGGCCGGCCTCAAGGAAATCTACGTCACCCGATCGGCGGCGGTCACCGATCCGGCGCTGGCCGCCGAGCAGGACATCGCCGGCGCCCAAGAGCTAGACCGCGATGGACTCGGCGCCCGCTACACCGAAATCAGCGAGCGCAATCGCCGCCAGATCCGTCCTCAGCCCTAACGAAGAAGCGGGCTGTAGTCGGTCGGCGGGTCGACGAGGTTCATCGAGCGATAGAGCTTCTCGGTGACCGCCGAGCTGTTCTCGGCGGCACTCAACACCGCCTCGCGGAAGTCCAATATCTCCTTCGACGCCGAATGCGCAGGGTCGGCGTTGGCCAAGTAGAGATCGTTGAACTGGTTGGACGCCCACAACGGGCCGACCACCGCCGCAGCAGCGGCGAAGAATCGTTGACTCAAGTCGCCATTCGCTTCAGCCAGGCACTCCTGCAGGGCAGTCGCCTCAAGCGCGGCGACCGTCATGCCCTGACCGTAAATCGGATTGGTGCTGCAAATCGCGTCACCGAACACCAGCAACCCCGCGGGAAACCGCGTCATCTGGTCATAGCGTCGCCAGGTGCCGCCCGGATACCGAAAAACCGAAATCTCGCCGAGCGGTTCTCCCCGCTTCAGCGCCCTTAGCAATGGAGGCGGCGCGAATTGGGTGGCCATCCGAATCATGCTGGCCATGTCATCGGGTGGTTCGTTTTGCGCCAAGCGGGCGACGGTGAATATCCATGTGTCGTGCTCGTATACCGAAAACGCGCCACCTGTAGGTCGTTTCGGTTCCGGGACGACAAAGGTCATTTTCTCGCGCAGGATCCCCTCCGGGATGCGCATCAACAGGCTGGCGTAGTTCGCGCTGGCTGTCGAGCGCTCGGCGGCAGGTCGGCCGTAGCCCAGGATGTCGAGCAAGGCGGGGCTGCGTGCGCTGCGACCCATCGCGTCGACAACTAAATCGGCGTCCAGCATCTGCTTGGCGCCGCTATCGCGGTCGACGATGCGGGCACCCGTGACTTGGTGTGGACTCGGCGTGATCGGTTCGACGAAGTCGTGGCCGTCAAGAATCTCGACATTCTCGGTAGCTCTGACCCGCCGCCTGACCTGGGATTCCAACAAGGGACGACTAAGCAGGTGAATGGCCACCGATGCCGGGTCATTGAATTTGCCGGATCTGTTGAGTTCGTGACCGGACACCCGTATGGACACCCGCGAGAGGTCGCCTTCGTCGCACACCGTCGCGCCGGCGGCGACGAGTTCGCCGTGTATGCCGGGAAATAACCGTTCCAGCTCTTGCGCACCGCGGCTCCACAGCGCGTGAAAGTGCCGTCCCTGCGGAACTCCGCGCCGGTGGTCCGCAGCGTCCTGCAACTTGTCTCGTTCGACCACCGTCACCGTCTCGTAGAAGTCGGCGAGCACTCGAGCGGCGAGCAATCCACCCATCCCGGCGCCACAGACAACAGCCCGCTCACCAAGCTTGCTCACCGATATTCCCTTCGCTACCGAGGTTCGCGGAGGCCGCGCCGCATGGCTACCCGCCCACGGCTGATAGCCGTTATGCGGGCCTACCGTACAGAAATAGCTCGAAAATCAGGCCAAAATCACCGAAGGGAAAGCCGCGCTTTTGAGGGTGCCGGCCCAATGGTCGACGGGCTAGCGCCAATCATGGCCGGTGCCAACGAATTTAACCGACTCGAACACCGCTAGGACTTGGCGCCCGCCACGACGAGATCGCCGAAGGCAACCGCGGCCAGATCCGGTCGCAAGACGCTTAGTTCCTCGAGGTCCTCGTCGGCCCGCCGCTCCACTAGCAAAGGAATGAAATCGCGCACCCGGCTGCTTTGGAACTGTGCATAAGCATGCCGCACGACAGCGGCAATCTGATCTTCCGGAAGAGCTGCGTATTTCTTGGCCAGGCGACGCTCAACGTCACCAATTAGCGCCCGCTCTTCGTGAGGCATCCCAATATTCTTGCCCCCATTCCCACAGCGGTCAAGATGGGTTTTGTAAACGACGTGTTGTGTAAATCGTTGGAGAAAAACACTTTTGCTCCCAACGGCGTCGGAGTAGAGCTCGCGATCGCCAGCACCCCGGACCAGGGCGGTTTGCACCTCAGTTCCGCAGAAATGGCCGGGTGGCCAGCAAGTACACCGCGTATACGGCCAGCGGAGCCAGCAACGGCAACCACGGCAGTTGCAGCGGAAATGCCGTCGCGACCAGGCCGGCAAATGCGAATCCCACGGCTCCGACCACGGTTGCCCCGCTGACGCTGTCCAGCCCGGTACCGCCACCGGCCGCATGCCGCAGCACCAAGTAGACGGCCGCGGCCAATCCGGACACCGCGGCCAGCGTGGCCGCCGGATCCGACAGCGCGATCACCGCCACGGTGAACAGCACCGCCAGCGTCGCGACCGGGCGAAACAGCGTTCCGGCCACCACCGCAACCACCGCCGCCGTCGCAGCGACCAGGGCCGGACCGTGCGACCCGATCCCGACGGCGGCCACCATCACCAGACCACCGGCCGTCGACAAAATGCGCGCCGTCAGCTGCCCGCCGAGCCTCATCATCGGCGTCCCGTTACCGGCCGACGGCGATCGGGCACCAGACGCATCGATTGGTCCAGGGTGCGGTCCGCCTGCCAGGCGACCACGTCGACACCGACGGTGCCCATGTCGCGATACATCGCGGACCGCTGCAACGTCCACATCCTGTCCACCAGGGGGTCCCGCTGAGCGGCGAACGGCGAGCCCTGCAGAACATCGACTGCCACCACGACGTGACCGCGTCTGCGCAGGTCGATCAGTGACAGCGCGAACTCGGTGTCGAGCAGCGTGGAGAACGCAACCACGATCGCACCCGGCGGAATAGCTGCACGCGGCGCCAAAGTCCCAGTGGTGGTTTCGAATTCGTCACCGGCGGCAAGCACGGTGTCGAGCACCCGATAGAACTGACGCTGCCCGATGTCGGCGCCCAGCCAGCGCGGCCGGCGACCGCCCAGCGCGACGATGCCGGCCCGATCACCGTTGCGCAACGCGGTCTGCACCACCTGCGCGGCGCCGCGCGCCGTCCGCTCGGTGGAGGCCGTTGCCGGGCCGGCCGGCTGCGGATAGCCGTCGATGAGCACCACCACATCGGCGGACCGGTCGGTCAACCGCTGCGTCACATGCAGGCGGCCGCGGCGGGCGCTCACCGGCCAGTTGACGGTGCGCAGCTGGTCACCGGGCACATAGCGGCGAATGTCGGCGTACTCGACGCCGCTGCCGATGTGCCGGGTCAGGTGGGTGCCGAGCCGATCGAGCAGCTCGGTCGGTGGGAGCGCCGTCGGTTGCGGCGGTGTCATCGGAAACACCGTCACGTCGGCTGCGTCGACGGTGCCCGTGCCGGTGAGCAGCCCGCCATGCGCGGCGACCTCGACCGTGGCCCAGATGGGATAACGGCCCCAGCGTTCGGCTGTGGTGGCCACCATCTGCCGCTGACGCGATGTTCGATCCAGAACTTCTAGTCGCATCCCTTCGACTGCTGACACCGTGAGTCCTACTGCAGCACCATAGGTTTCAGTGGTAGCCCAGACGCTTAGCTGCGCCTGCTCAGTTTCAAAGCACCGCTGTGAACCCGGTTCTGCATGCACGTTCACCCTCGGCAGTGGCCGCTGCCAGCTGATTGAACACAACACGCCAAGCAGCGGCGCCGCGAACGCAATCAGCTGCCAGCGCGATCCGATCAACGCGACGGCCAGCGCCAGCGCGGCACAGGTCGCTATTGCGCGCGTCAATGTCGATGCGCGCCAGTGTAATTGGGCTTCCCGGATCTCGATCACGTCGTTGCGTCGCTTACTGCGGGCCGCCGCCCGTTCGGGGAACCGGCAGCCGCCGTAGCAGTTCCTCGACGATGTCGGAGCCTTGAATCTTTCGTACCCACATCTCTGGCCGCAAGGTGATCCGATGCGCCACAGCGGGGGTGGCGAGCGCCTTGATGTCTTCGGGTATTACGTAATCGCGGCCAAGCAGTAGGGCACGGGCGCGGGCGAGCTGGACCAGGTCGATTTCCGCACGTGGGCTGGCGCCCACCGCTACTTGAGGGTGGTGACGGGTCGCGGCGGCCAGCGAGACCACGTAGTGCAAGACGTCTTCGTGCACACTCACCTGTTCGACCGACTCCCGCATAGCCAGCAGATCGTGAGCGTCGACAACCTGGCTGACGGCCGGCTCGGCCGAGCCGCGATCCAGCCGACGGCGCAGCATCGAGGTCTCGTCGCGCTCGGAGAGGTAGCGCAGTTCGAGCCGAACCGCGAAACGGTCCAGCTGTGCCTCGGGCAACGGGTAGGTGCCTTCGTATTCGATCGGGTTGTCGGTGGCCAAAACAATGAACGGCGTGGGCAGCGGGTGTGTTACGCCGTCGATACTCACCTGGCGCTCGGCCATCGCCTCCAGTAAAGCCGCCTGGGTCTTGGGCGGCGTCCGGTTGATTTCGTCGGCAAGGAGCAGGTTGGTGAAGATCGGCCCCGCACGAAACTCGAAGCGACCCGACTGCATGTCGTAAACCGTCGAGCCGAGCAGGTCCGCTGGCAGCAGGTCGGGGGTGAACTGCACGCGGGTGAAATCCAGCCCGAGCGCTGCGGCGAAAGACCGGGCGATCAGCGTCTTGCCCAGGCCGGGCAGATCTTCGATGAGTACGTGCCCGCGGGCGAGCACCGTGGTGAGGATGAGGGTGAGCGCGGCTCGCTTTCCCACCACAACGCGCTCGATCTCGTCGAGGACGGCCACCGCGCGGGCCGTCGTCGCCGCCGCCGGCTTCGTCATTTCCGAGCCATCTCTGAAGTCATCTTCGAGTCGTACCCTCCGTCATACCTGTTCCAACCGTTCCAGGATTTCTGCGAGCGTCGCTCGGCCCGGCCCGGGTTCGAGCGCACCGGTTTGCGCGACGTTGTTGGGATTCACCCACGCCCACAGTTGTGGGCCGAAAAGCATTCGGCCGGTGGCGTCGAACGCTGCCGGGTCTTTGGCCTGGCTTTGGCCGACGGTCAGTGCGAACCGTCGGGCCAGCATCGGACGCAGGTGGCGGTCCCAATCGGTTCGGGTGGATTCCGAGCGGTGGATCAGCGTTTCAGTTCGGGATAGCCAACTACGTAGCGATTCCTCAAGGGCGTTCGGGGCTGCGACGGGCGGCGATTCGACGCCGTGGCCGAGGACCTGGCGGACATTGACCAATGCGAACAGCGCCGCGACACCAGCTGTCCAGAGCACAAACCGACGATCGTGCAGCAACAGCGTAGCCAGCTCCGCGGTCAATATGATGGAAACGCCCAGGGCTATTTGTCTTTTCACACGCGCCGTCTTTTCATACCAGGCTCCGCAATTCGGCCAGAACCAGCTGCAGCACGCGTAATGCGCTCATCCGATGCGCCTCGCTCATCACATGTGGACTGAACCGGGCCTCTTCGAACAAGTTCACCAGCTCGCTGGCGTTATCGACATGCAGCGCGTGGTTTTCGACGGCCCGGGCCAGCACCTCGGTGGGGGTGTCGAAGTCCTGCGGGACCGCCCCGGGCACATGCGCCAGCTCGCGTTCCATCGCCGCATAACAAGCGATGATCGCCTCCCGCGGTTCGCGGCTGCGGTCCCCGATTTCGGCCAATCCGACTTCGGCTGCCCGCACCAGCGACTCGGAGGTGCCCATGGGTGATGAGGCGGGTCGTGTCGGTGCGGCAGCGACTATGGGCGCCTCCCCGACGCGCCGCCGGCGCGCGGCGATAACTGCGCCCGCGACCACCAGCACTAGCAGTGCCACCGCAGCCGCGATCAGGTAGCGCAGCATGCCACGATCTCCGTCCACGTCCCGGGGCCTGGATTGTGCAGGCGCGTTAGTGCCCGGAGTGGGGACGCTTGATCCAGGTGCGGGCTGGGCCGGACCGGCGGTGTGCAGCACGATGAACTGCGAAAGCAGCCACACCAACAGCAGCCACGCAACGAGCACTCCGGCCCCGATCACCAACACTTGCCAAGCTGGTCGGCCCCGGCCGCCGGAAAACCGTTCCGGCAGCCCGCCAGCGCTGGGCGCCGCCCTACGCGGGCTGCGGAGCCGGACGATGATCGCGACAGCCAAAATAATTGACGACACGCTGAGCATGGCGATCACATAGACCAGCGACGCGCCGCTGTCCGGCGGGCTTTTCTGCGCCGCGCGCTCGACGCCGGGAAGATAGCCGCGCAACGATGCAGCAATAACGATCAACAGCATCATCACGGCGACCACGCGGCCTGTCGCCTTGTCAAACATTGGCACACCACTCGACCGGTTGCCTGCCGCTGGTGCGGCATTCGGTCTGCTCATCCTGGCACGTTGTGCACCTGCGCTGCCAGCGATCGGTGCAGTTGCGCCGATTCCCGGCCGGCTAGCCGTTGCGCTCGGCTATCTCGGCGAGCCGGTCGAGGGATGCCCGAAGCCGCTCCGGCGTCGTTTGGCGGGCGCGTGGTAGGCGATCCTTGTCGGTCAATCGCGACCAGTCGTAGGTGTGGGTGACCCGTGTACTGGTTTCGTCGATGGGTTCGAGCTCCCAGCGCCACAGATGCCCCGGCGGTCGCCGACCCGATTCCGATGGGAACCAGGCGATGCGACGGCCTTCTTCGAATTCAACGATGTGATTCTCGCGGATGCTGCCGAGGGTCAGTGTCATGGTGAATACGTCTCCGACGCCGCGGACACGTTGTCCTGGTTCGGCTTTGGCAAGGTTGTCATTGCCGTCCCACAACGGCTGTTGCGAGGGATCGGCGATCAGTTCGAAGATCCGATCGGTGCTCGCGGCGATCTCGCGGCTCGCGCTTACCACTCGGGGGACATCGGTGTCGTCGGCCATGGCTTATCGAAGCATTGAACGCATCAACGCCGGCGATAGGGCGTGAGGTAGGACGGCAGCGACACAGCCGGGTCCAGGTCGTCGGCGGGCAGGGGTGTGCCTGCCGTCAGGGTCAGCGGCACGACCCCGGCCCAGTGCGGCAGTGCGGTGTCCTGCTCGTCATCGACCGGTCCGCCATCACGCACCTTGGCGGAGACTTCGACGAGGTCGAGGGCAAGTACGGCTGTGGCCGCGAGTTCGCGGGTGTTCGGGGGTCTGCTGTCGGCGGACCGGCCGGTCGCTACGTGATCGAGCAGGGCTGCTAACGCGCCCAGTTTCTCGCGCGGCACTTGGACCAGCCGTGCGCTGCCCACTACGACCACCGACCGGTATTTCAGCGAATGGTGCAACGCCGCGCGGGCCAGCACCAGGCCGTCCACCAGGGTGACGGTGACGCAGACCGGCAGGCCTTCCGCAGACCCGGCCGCCGCGAGCATCGGGCCGCTGCCGGTGGATCCGTGCAGGTACAGGATTTCGCCCAGTCGCGCGTGGGTGGTGGGCAACACCACCGGTCGACCAGCATTGAGGTAGCCGACATGACAGATCAGAGCCTCGTCGAGAATGCCGTGCACGGTCGCCCGGTCGTAGCTGGCGCGCTCGCGATACCGAGTAGGCACGGTTCGGGGGGTGGGCGGGTACGCCTGCGCCATCGCCAACAGTTGCCTCCACTTTTGTACTAGTACATAATGATCTGTGTGCTAGGACAATACAGCATTCGGGGCGCGGGTGCCGATGCGATTGCCACCGACATCGAGGAGGCCATCTCTGCTGGCGCACTGGCGCCCGGCGCCGAGTTGCCTCCGATCAGGGAGCTGGCCAAACAACTCGGCATCAATTCCAACACGGTTGCCGCTGGTTACCGTCTGCTGCGCGAACGCGGTGCCGTCGAGACTGCGGGCCGACGCGGCACCCGAGTCCGGGACCGGCCGGCGACCACGCCACGCTCGCTACGTGGGTTCGCCGTCCCGCAGGGCGTGCGAGACCTTTCCACCGGCAACCCTGATCCGGCGCTGCTGCCAATCGCCGCCGCACAACTTCTGCGTGGCGGTTCGCAACGGGAGACCCCGCTGCTCTACGGGGAACCGGCAGTCTCGTCCGAGCTGGCCGAAAACGCTCGGGCGTCGCTGACCGCCGATGGCGTTGCGGCCGACCACCTCGCCGTAATCGCCGGGGCTCTGGACGGCATCGAACGCGTTCTCACTGCGCACCTACGGCACGGCGACCGGATAGCGGTCGAGGATCCCGGGTGGGCGAATCTTCTGGATCTGCTTGCCGCGCTGGGTTTTTCGGTCGAACCAATCAGGGTTGACGACGACGGGCCGCTGGCCGGCGATGTGGCACGGGCGCTGCGCCGCGGCGTTCGGGCCGTCGTGGTGACCACCCGAGCCCAGAACCCGACCGGCGCCGCCGTCTCCGCTGCGCGTGCGGCAGAGCTGCGTCAGCTGCTGGCCGACCATGCCGACGTCCTGCTCATCGAAGACGACCACTGCGCGGGTATCGCCGGCATAGGACTGCACACCTTGGCCGGTACGACACGGCACTGGGCGTTCGTGCGGTCGGCATCCAAGGCATACGGCCCAGACCTGAGGCTGGCGCTGCTCGCCGGCGACCACCGCACGGTCGAGCGGGTGCACGGGCGGCTGCGGCTGGGACCGGGTTGGGTCAGTTACCTGCTGCAGGACCTTGTCGTCAGCTTGTGGCGCGACAAGCTGGCAACACGCCTGGTGCACAAGGCCGAAGCCGTCTACACCCGCAACCGCACCCTGCTGCACGAGGCGCTGAGCGAGCGCGGTGTGACGTCGCATGGCCGATCCGGCCTCAACGTCTGGGTTCCGGTACCCGACGAAACCGTGGCGATCACCCGGTTACTCAGCGCGGGCTGGGCCGCAGCGCCGGGAACACGGTTCAGGATCGGCACGCCGCCGGGAATGCGGATCACCGTCTCAAGTCTCGATTCCACCGAAATCGACGCGCTCGCCGACGCGGTCGCCGAGGCTCTGCAGGCAGTCGGACGCGCCAGCGTGTGAGTTAGACGTGCAGGTTCCCACTGCAGACGGTGACCGCATGTCCGGTGAGTACGACGTGATCGCCTTCCACCCGTGTTCGCAGCAGGCCACCACGTTGGGAGGCTTGTTCGGCGAGTAACTCGGGCTTGCCGAGACGCTCCGACCACCAATTGGCAAGAGTGCAATGGGCCGATCCGGTCACCGGGTCTTCGACGATGCCGGCGCTTGGAGCGAAGACACGGCTGACGATGTCGGCTTCACGATCACCGGCGGCGGTGGCGATCACCGCTCGGGCGGGGATGTTCGCCAAGACCCTAGGATTGGGAACTAATGCGCGGACTTCGGCGGCGCAGTCCGCCTCCACCAACACGTCGTGCCGTCCCCGCCATACCGAGCGCACCGTGATACCCGGAAGTGCCTCGGCCAGTTCGGGCGTCTGCGGCTCTGGGTGAGGCGGATCGGCGGGAAACCGCATGCTGATCGCGCCGTCGGAGCCGGTTGTGCAATGCAACGTCCCGCCAGGGGCCTGGAATACCTGATCACCGCCGAGGATGTGCGCGGCGGCCAAGGTACCGCTTCCACACAACGCCAACTCCGTGATCGGGCTGAACCAGCACAACGTCATCGGCTGCGCTTTGGCGCTTGAGATGTCCGTGAACACGGTTGCAGGGTGGTTCATTTCGGCGGCAACAGCCTGCATCCACTGGGGATCGACTGGATGGTCGACCAGCACAACGCCGGTCGGATTGCCCCGAAACGCGTTCTGCGTGAAGGTATCTACCACGTAGACTTCCATCACCAAGCTCCCGACCGATGGTTGGCGCGAGTATAGCTTGCCACTCTGACCAAATGCGCACCGGCGGGCTGCTGGTGCTGGGTTATCCACAGTTGGCATTTGATTCACAGATCGGGCTTTGTGCGGGGTGCTTGCGGCGCACTTGTCGGGCTGATTCATAGCGTCGAGGTATGGGTTCAGCGATCAGCGCCGAGCAGGCACGGCAACGGATCACTGCCGCTCTCGATGCGATCGACGCTGCCCACGACGGGCTGCGTGAGACACCTTCGGACATCGTGGGCAACAAGTTCCGCGTCGACGTCGCGGAGCGGTTGGAGACACAAGAGCGCACCAACCGCGGGCTGATGTATCGATACTTCGCAGAGATCGCCGATCCGCCCGACGAGGCCGGATCCACAGCTGCGATGCGCT